>NZ_NEVJ01000002.1:900000-1173452 GCF_002261425.1 Bordetella genomosp. 9
CGCCGACACCAGGCCGTTGAAGGCGAAGAAGCCGGCCCAGACCTGGGTGACGCGACGGGTATAGGCCACCGCCTGGGGCGGCAGATCGGGATGGCGCAGGCGGGCGAAGCGTTCGATGACGGGCATGCCGCGCCACAGGCTGGACGCGAACACCGCGAACATGGCGGCGTTGATCAGGACCGGGTAGCCGCGCAGCCAGCGCGTGTCGTCCGCCAGCGCGACGATCGCGCAGAACACCGTCACGATCGCCGGCAGCAGCCAGCCTCCCGCCACCCGCTTGCGGTCGGCCAGCGCGCGCGCCAGCCACAATCCCGCCATGGGCAGCAACAGCCAGCGCGCGGTGCCGTTCTGCAGGTTCGCATGCACGAAGAACGGATAGGCCACGCCGGCCAGGAGCAGCGCGATCGCCAGGACGCCTCGCGTCATGCAGCCGATTCCCGCTGCTGCCGCAGTTGCTGCTGTTGTTCCCACACGGCGTCGACCACGTCCTGCACGGTACGCACGGTGCGGAAATTTTCCGCGGCCAGCTTGTAGCCGGTGACGCGCTTGATGTGATCGAGCAGGTCGATGGCGTCGATGCTGTCGATTTCCAGATCGGTGTACAGGTGCGCCTGCGGCACGACGCGTTCCGCCGGAATTTCGAATAATTCCACCAGGGCTTCGCGCAGGACGCTGAAGATGTCTTCCCGGGTTTGCATAACACTAGCTCCGTTGCTCAGGCGCCCGCTGGGCGGATACGAATTTGCTCAGATTGGCCACGGTGGCGAAATGGTCGCGCATATTACGCGTTTCCGGATCGATGGCAATGCCATAGCGCTTTTGCAGCGCCAGGCCGAGTTCCAGGGCATCGACGGAATCCAGCCCCAGTCCATCCCCGAACAGTTCGGCATCGTTGTCGATATCCTCGGGCGCGATATCTTCCAATCCCAGCGACTCGATGATCAGTCGCTTGATCTCACTTTCCAGCTGTTCCATCCAGGCCTAGCTCCATTTCGAAATATTGATGCAGATATTCGTTCATGCGTCGTCCGGCGATGGGAGCGGGATGGCGCTCCGTCCATTGCCGGGGATCGATGTCCGCGCCGACCTCCAGGACATAGTGCATGCGACGATGGGGAATGCGGTACCACGGCTCGCCCTTGGTCAGGCTGCGCGTATTCATGGTGATGACGACCGGCGTGATGACGCCGGCCCCGCGCACGGCGATGGCGCAGGCGCCGCGATGGAAGCGCGGCGGCGCGTCCACGGGCGTGCGCGTGCCTTCGGGAAAGACGATCAGGGTTTCGCCGTCGCGCAAGACCTTGGCCGCGCGATCCAGCATGTCCATGCTTTCGTCGTTGGTGATGTAGCCCGCGTTCAGGATGGGCCCGGCGGTGAAGGGGTTCTTGACCAGGCTGTGCTTGACGACGCAATTCGCGTTGCGCACGTGCGCGATGAGAAACACCACGTCCAGCAGCGACGGGTGATTGGCCACGATCATCTGGTGGGGGCGTCCCAGGCGCTCCACGCCGCGGAATTCGTAGGTCAGCACGCCCATGCGGACCAGCAGCCGTACGAACCGGTGGAAGGTCCAATTGATGACGGCGCGCGAGCGCCGGTGCCGCCGCGCCGGATTGACGATCAGCAGGCGCTGCGCGGGAAACACCACCAGGCGCAGGAACAGGCCGCCCAGGCCGAACAGGCCGAAGGCCACCGCGGTGGCGATCAGGCGCAGCAGCCAGGCGTCCTGGCGCGCGGCGGTGGCCGGCAGGGTATTCATGATGCGCGCCGCCATCGCCAGTCGGCGGCGCGGCCCGGGTGCAGCCATGCGGCCGTGCCCAGCAGCAGGTGCCGCAGCAGGTTCAACGGGTGGGGCCACTCCGTCGTGGCGGGGGCGGCGGTGGCGCTGTCGCGCGGCGGGCCCAGGTCCAGCTGGAATTCATCGCCCAGGCTGACGCGCAGCGCCAGCGCATAGGAGAACGGCACGTCGTCTATCCATGGGCGGTAGGCGGCGGGCGGAGCTTCTTCCGCCAGGATCACCAAGGCGTCGCGGTGGCCGGCGTCCAGCAGCAGGCAGGCTTCCGCCATGGCGCTCTCCAAGCCGTCGCCGCTGGCGGACAGGGCGACCGATTCGACGGTTTCCTTGCGCAGGATGGACCACATCCCGGCCGTGGCGTTGTGCACGGACAGGCTGAAGGACGTCGGCGACAGGGCTTCGTCGCGCGCCAGGGATTGCAGCAGTTCGAAGCTGCGGGTGGTTTCGCCGTGGTGCGAGGCATAGACCACCGGCATGGCGGGACGCCCGTCCGCCAGCGGCCAGGCGCAGGCGACGGCCATCCGCGCCAGCGGACTCAGCCGGCGGCGTTGCAGGGGCGGCAGGAAACCCAGGTTGGGGGGAGCGGCGCTGATGTCAGGGCGATACGGCGTGCGCGCCCACGTTTCCCATGCGGGGAAATCCTCGATGCCCGGCGCCCAGGCTTGCCATGCGGAAATTGCGAAGTTGAACATGCGCGGAAGTGTACCGGTCCACCGGACCCGATAGGGGCTTTGTTGTTATCGTTCAAGGCATGTTCACACCCCTAATTCTGCCCGTTCCAACGATTTTTCAGCGAGTTGTAAGCATGCTGGCAGGGTGCGCGCCTTGAACGCGCCCCTGACGCTGTGGTGGGCGGGCCCGGGGCTGGCGGCCCAGTATCGCGCGGATCTGTTGCAAAGCGCCGACAGGCAACGCGCGCAAATGACACGATCCGCGCGTGCCGAGCGGGATTGGCGAGTGAGCCGCGCCTTGTTGCAGCAGGTTTCGGCCGGTAGCGCCGGTGCATCCGATTCCGACAAGGCCGCGCCGGTTTCCCGGTCGCTCAGTCATTCGGGGGGGCATGCGGTCGTGGCCACCGCGCCGGCGGGCTGGCAGGTCGGCGTCGACTTGGAGGCCTTGCGTCCACGGGATACGGCGCGGCTGGCGCCCTGGTGCTGCTCGGTGGAAGAAGCAGGCGCGCTGGCGGGAAGCGCCGCCGACGCCGACCGCCTGCGTGCGTTCTACCTTTTGTGGACGCTCAAGGAGTCCTTCATCAAGGCCGCGGGATTGGCGTTCCCGGCCGATATGCGCGGGGTGGGATTGACGGGCGCGGGCCTGCCCTGGAACGGATGGCGGTTGCGGGCGCCCGGCGCCGGCTGGCGCGCGTGGTCGGCGATCGTCGACGACGCATGGATGGTGTCCGTGGCGTGGCGCGCGCCCGACACGGCCGAGGCGTCCGAAGCATCCGATGCGTCCGCTGCGCAGGCGCCGCCGGATGCCGGGGCCGGCCCGGTGCCGCTTTGGCGTATCGCCCAGGGCATCGCGTCGCCACGGATCACTATCGCCGGCCGCTGGTCCTGATCAAGGCGTCAAGGCGTCAAGGCCAGGGCGACTTCGGCGCATGCCAGGCGCAGGCATTCCACGAAGCCATGATGCAAGGCCGACATCGGGTCGTCCGCATGCACCAGCGCGCCGATATGGAAATGCACCGGCGGTTCCAGCCGGCGGATCGATAGCCCGGGCCGCGAGATGCCGTGCGCGCTGTAGGCATCGACGATGGCATCGCCGCAGCCCGTTTCCACCATGGCGCAGGCCATATAGTGGGTCTGCACCTGCAGGGCGGTGTTCATGCTGACCCCGTGTTCGGCCAGCGCGGCCTGCAGCAGATTGCCCAGCGGATCGTGCGGACTCATGGCGATCAGCCTGTCGGACCGCACCGCCGCCAGCGGCACCGGCTGCCCGCCCGGTTCGCGGCTCACGTACACCATCTCGGAACGGTCCAGGTCGATGCGGGCGATGCCGGGGTGGGAGGGCGGCTCATACGTGATCGCCATATCGATCTCGCGCGCCAGCAGCCCGGCGATCAGCTCATCCGTGTGATGGGTCTGCAGGCTGAAGGTGATGTCCGGCTGGCGGCTGCGGCTGATGCCCGCCGCGCGCGGCACGACGCCCAGCCCTAGGCTGGGCGCGCAGCCGATGCGCAAATGGCCGCGGGGGTGGTGGCGCAGGTTCGCCGCCAGCTTGCGCACGCTTTCCAGGTCGCGCGACAGGCGCGCGATATCCGGGGCCAGGATGTCGGCCTCGCGCGTGGCGCGCAGGCGGCCCTTCACCCTTTCGAAGAGCCGGAATCCGATCTGGGCTTCGGCGTGCGCCAGCATCTTGCTGGCCGCCGGCTGCGAAATATGCAGGGCCTGGGCGGCGCGGCTGAGCGAGCCGGTCGCCCGGATGGCTTCGAAAAGTTCGATGTGGCGCAGGCGCATGATGGGCGGTCGGACGGGACTGAATAGCAAAAGGTTATATCGAATCGCCTGCGGGCGCACGCGTCATGGTGTGTTCCCTGCACCGAAGGGGCGTGGGGGCGGCGCAAGGCCCAAGGCATATCCAAAGGTTATGCATTCCAGTGGCTTTGGTATTTGCCGCCGTGCGTCCCCGTGTCCAGAATGCCTGCTGGTAAACGATTTCAGGATGTAGCGATGCGCGTGTGCGTAATCGGCGCGGGCGTGGTGGGCGTGGCGTCGGCGTATTTCCTTGCGCGCCAGGGATACGAAGTCACGCTGGTGGACGGCAGGGCCCAGCCTGGCGATGAAACCAGCCATGCCAACGGCGGCCAGCTCAGCTATAGCTACGTCGCGCCGCTGGCCGGCCCGGGCGTATTGCCCAACGTGCCCGCCTGGCTGCTGCGCCCGGATTCGCCGCTGCGGTTCCGGCCGCGGCTGGATCCGCACCAGTGGCGCTGGTGCATGCAATTCGCGCTGGCCTGCCGCGCGTCGGTCTCGCGCAGGGTAACGGCGGAAATGCTGACGCTGTCCTACCTGAGCCGCGATGTCCTGCATGCGCTGCTGGAGCAGGAGCCCCTGTCCTTCAGCCACCTGCGCAACGGCAAGCTGATCGTCTATCGCAGCAAGGCGCTGCTGGAAAAGGCGCGCGCGCTGGTGGCGTATCAAGCCAGCCATGGCGCCGATCAGCAGGTGCTGACCGCCGCGCAGACGCTGGCCATGGAACCCGCCCTGGCCGGCATGCGGGCCGACCTGGCCGGCGCGGTCTATACCCCAGGTGAAGAGGTCGGCGATTGCCTGCGCTTTACCGAAGCGCTTTTCGAACGCCTGGGGCGCCAGCCCAAGACGCGCATCCTGATGAGCACGCGCGTGTCCGCGCTGCGCCGGGAAGGCGCACGCATCGTCGCGGCGAACACGCCGGCCGGCGATATCGAAGCCGATGCCTATGTGGTGGCTTCCGGCATGGGCAGCCGCGCGCTGCTGCAACCGCTGGGGCAGGATGTGCCCATCTATGGGTTGAAGGGCTACAGCCTCAGCGTCCCGATGAAGGATCACGAAGACGCCGGTCCCGCGATCAGCGTGACGGATTACGAGCGTCGCATCGTGTATGCGCGCATCGGATCGGTGCTGCGCATGGCCGCGATGGTGGACATCGGCGGCGACGCCGCCATCGATGAGCAGCGGATCGCGCTGCTCAAGCGCCAGGTGGCGGATACGTTTCCGTCCCTGCCGCTCGCGGCCGCCCAACCTTGGGCGGGCTTGCGTCCCGCCACGCCGTCCGGGAAGCCGATGATCGGTCCCAGCCGCGCGGCGTCCAATCTCTGGATGAACCTGGGGCAGGGGGCGCTGGGCTTTACCCTGGCCTGCGGCAGCGCGGCGCTGCTGACCGCGCAGATGGCCGGGATTCCCGCGCCCATCGAGCCGCGGCCGTTCCTGCCGGCCTGACCACGTAAAAAGGGCCTGGATGAGCAGGATGCTCAACAGGCCCCGTTTTCGCTACATACGCAGCAGGTTCGGCCGTGCAGGCCGGAAAAATCAAAATAAAGGCGAAAGCGAAAGGCCCGTCGTCACGGGCCTTCCACTACGCGCGCTTATCAGCGCTTCTGGTCCGAACCCTGGCGCTGTTGGCCCGGTTGCTGGTCGGAGCGGTTCTGCTGCTGCTGTTGGTGAGTACGTTGCTGGTTCTGGTTGTGCTGCTGGCCGCCCTGGCCTTCCTGGCTGTGCTGGCGCTGGCCTTGTTGGTTTTGCTGGTTCTGCTGGTTCGGCTGATTGCTTTGCTGCTTCATTTGCTGGCTCCTTTGCATAAATACCCCGGCGCCTGTACGCGGCTGGGCACGCGTCGGCGGCGGGAAAATGCGGAAATGGATCCGCGCCTGTTGGGCAGCAAACGCTGTGCCGGCGCGGCCCCGGCGCCCGCTGCGCTTCAGTGGAAGTTCCGGCTGGTGACCGACAGCGTGCCCAGCAGTGGCGTCAGGTCGACCAGGCGATGGGCAATCAGGTGGCGTACGCTGCTGACGTTCTGCCACACCCCGTACACCCCCAGCAGCGTGGACGCCAGCAGTTCCTTGCGCTGCCTGTCGATCAGTTCGCGCCGCACCACCACATTGACCGCGCCGGTTTCATCTTCGATCGAAACGAAGATCGTGCCATTGGCCGTGCCGGGCCGTTGACGCACCGTGACCAGGCCGCAGGCGCGCGCCAGCCGCTTGTCGGGGTAGGCGCTGAGCGTTTCCGCCGTTTCGAAGCGGCGCGCCTTCAGCTTGTCGCGGAGCAAGGCCAGGGGATGGCGATGCAGCGTGAAGCGCAGCGAACGGTAATCGTCGGCGATGGTCTGGCCTTCGGTGGGCAGGGGCAGTTCGGGCGCCTGTGTTTCCATGATGGCGGCATCGCGCAGCAGGCCCTTGGCGGGCGGACCGGCCGCCGCTTCCCAACGTGCCTGGCGGCGATGGCCGGCCAGGGCGCTCAGGGCATCGGCCGCCGCCAGCGCGTCCAGGTCGTGGCGGCTGAGATCCGCGCGCCGCGCCAGATCCGCGGTGTGCGCGTAAGGCTGTTGCAGCCGCGCGGTGGCGATGCGCAGCGCCGCCGCTTCGGACATGCCCTTGACCAGGTTCAGCCCCAGCCGCACGGCGGGCCGGCCCTTCGCGGTGGCGTGGGTGAAGTCCAGCCGGCTGTCCCAATCGCTGGCGCAGACGTCCACCGGCAATACCGTCACGCCGTGGCGGCGCGCATCCTGGATCAGCTGCGCCGGCGCGTAGAAACCCATGGGCTGCGAGTTCAGCAAGGCCGCCAGGAAGGCTTCCGGTTCATGCCGCTTGATCCATGAACTGGCATAGGCCAGCAGGGCGAAGCTGGCGGCATGGCTTTCCGGGAAGCCATATTCGCCGAAGCCTTCGACCTGGCGGAAAATGGCCTCGGCGAATTCCTTGGCATAGCCGCGTATCAGCATGCCGTCGACCAGCTTGTCGCGGAATTTGTGCACGCCGCCCTTGCGCCGCCACGCCGCCATGGAGCGGCGCAGTTCATCGGCTTCGCCGCCGCTGAAGCCCGCCGCCACCATGGCGATCTGCATGACCTGCTCCTGGAAAATCGGCACGCCCATGGTGCGTTTCAGCACCGCGCGCACGTCTTCGCTGGGATAGGCTTCTTCTTCCAATCCCTGGCGCCGCCGCAGATAGGGATGCACCATGCCGCCCTGGATGGGGCCAGGGCGCACGATGGCGACTTCCACCACCAGGTCATAGAATTCGCGCGGCCGCAGGCGCGGCAGCATGGTCATCTGCGCGCGCGATTCGATCTGGAACACGCCTATCGTGTCGGCTTCGCAGATCATGTTGTAGGTGGGGGTGTCGTGCGGCGGTATGTCCTGCATGGCGAAGGCGTGGCCGCGCCGCAGCGATATCAGTTCCAGCGCGCGGCGGATGACCGAAAGCATGCCCAGGGCCAGCACGTCCACCTTCAGCAGGTGCATGGCGTCCAGGTCGTCCTTGTCCCACTGCACCACGCTGCGGCCTTCCATCGCGGCGTTTTCGATGGGCACCAGGCGCGACAATTTGCCGCGCGAGATCACGAAGCCGCCCGGATGCTGCGACAGGTGCCGCGGAAATCCCATCAGCAGCGTGGCCAGCGCCGCCCACTGCCTGGCCACGACGGATTCGGGGTCCAGCCCGCAGGCCTGGAAGCCGTTCAGCAGGCCTTCGCGGCTGTCCCACCATTGATGCGCCTTGGCCACCGCGTCGACGATGGCCGGATCCACGCCCAGCGCCTTGCCGGTATCGCGCAGCACGCTGCGCGGCCGGTAGGAGATCACCACCGCCGTCAGCGCGGCACGCGCGCGGCCGTATTTTTCATAGATGTACTGGATGACTTCTTCGCGGCGCTGGTGCTCGAAATCGACGTCGATGTCGGGCGGTTCGTTGCGTTCCTTGCTGATGAAGCGCTCGAACAGGGAATTGCCGCGCGCGGGATCGACTTCGGTGATGCCCAGGCAATAGCACACCGCCGAATTGGCGGCCGACCCGCGCCCCTGGCACAGGATGCCTTGCGAACGCGCGAACTTGACGATGTCGTAGACCGTCAGGAAATACGCTTCGTAGCGCAGGTCCTGGATCAGCGCCAATTCCTTTTCGACCTGCGCGGTGATGGCGGCGGGTATCTGTGCGCCGAAGCGCCGATGCGCGCCCGCATAGGTTTCGGCGCGCAGGTAGGAGCCCGGCGTGGTCCCGGCGGGCACGATTTCGTCGGGATACTGGTAGCGCAATTCGTCCAGGCTGAAGGTGCAGCGGCGGGCGATCTCCAGGGTCTGGCGCAGCGCTTCCGCGGGATAGAGGCGGGCCAGCTGCAGGCGCGAGCGCAGGTGGCGTTCGGCATTGGCGGCCAGCGCGTAGCCGCATTCGCTGACCGGCTTGCCCAGGCGGATGGCGGTCAGCGTGTCATGCAGCGGCTTGCGCGAACGGACGTGCATTTCCGCCAGGCCCAGCGCGGTGACCGGCAAGCCGCAGTCGCGCGCGGTGTCTTCCACGGTGGCGCGATGCAGGTCGTCGCGCGACTGGTGCCTGGCCATCAGGCCCATCCACGCGCGGCCGGGAAATACCCGCGCCAGCCAGCGCGCCTGGGTGGCCAGCTGGCCGGCGTCGATGCCCTGGGCCGGCGCCAGGATGGCCAGGCATTCGGGCAGGCCGGCCAGGTGCGCATAGTCCGCCGGCGGCCGTTCCAGCTGGGAAGGCGCAAGCAGGTATGAGCCTTTTATGGCCGCGCCGGTGCGCGCCATGGTGATCAGTTCGCAAAGATTGCCGTAGCCTTCGCGGGTCTGCGCCAGCAGGATCACACGCATGGGTTCGGGGTGCGCGGGATCGTCCAGTTCGAAATAGCTGCCGATGATCAGCGGGAGCTTGAGCGTTTTCGCTTCGACGTGCGCGCGCACCACGCCGGCCACCGAGCATTCGTCGGTGATGGCCAGGGCGGCATAACCCAGTTCCGCGGCGCGCGTCACCAGTTCTTCCGCATGCGAGGCGCCGCGCAGGAAGGTGAAGTTGGTCATGCACCCCAGTTCCGCGTAGGCGGGGATCATGGCGATGGATTCATCGAAGGCTTGCATGGCGTGTCCGGCTCGGCGTATCAGGCATATGTCGTATCAGGCATACAGCCCATGCAGATACCAGCGCGCATCGTCCACGCCGCGTTCGCGGTAGACCCAATAGCGCGCGGCGTGGTCATCTTCCGCCACGAAATAATCGCGTACTGCCGCGGCTTCGTCCCACCAGCCGCTTTCGATGCGTTCCGGACCGCGCACCAGTTTCAATGGCGTTCCGTACACGGGCCGATGGCGCCGCACTTGCAGCGGTTGTGGCGGATTGAGCAGCCAGAAGGGACGGTCCAGCGCGGGCGCGGGTTCGCTGGCCCCGGCCGCGCCATGCACGCCGGTCCAGCGATTGGCGACTTCGGGCCGATGATCGGCGACGGGGTCGGGACGCAGTACCCGGTCGGCGCCCAGGCGGGCCGTCAGCATGTCCAGCAGGCGCGCGCGTTCGCTGGCGACCTGGGCCGGTTCGGGAAACAGCGTGGTATTGGCCGCGGGTTGCGGGACCGTGTGCGGCGCGTCCAGCACGACCGCGACCACCGGCGCCTGCAGCGTCATGCGATCCAGCCGTTCGCGCAGCAGGCCCAGCAGGTGCGCCGGTTGCCAGGCCGGTTCGGCCAGCGTCAATTCCAGCAGGCTGGGCGGCCGCGCATGGCGGCCGCGTTCGTGTTCCAGGGCCAGCGTCAGCCGCGGCACGGCACGCTGGCGCGCGGTCAGCCAGCCGCTCATCTGTTCCACCAGTATGCGCGCCACCGCCAGCACCGCATCGGTGTGTTCGATGCGTTCGATAAGTTCGAAGCGGCGCTTGAAGGCCAGGGGAGGAGAAATCCAGGCGTGCGCCTGCGCCGCGTCGCCATACGCGGCATCCAGGGTTTTCAGCAGCGCCGTTCCGCAGCGGCGCTGCAGGCCGGCGCGGGGCAGGCGGCGCAGGAAGCCGAAATCGCGGCAGCCGATGCCGTGCAGCCATTCCAGATGGGGCTGGGCCGGCGGCAGCAGGGCGCAGGGCAGGGCGTCCAGGCGCCGCGCCAGGCGCGCCATCGCCAATGCATGGCGTGGACCGGTATGGGTATCGGCCCTGCGCGCCAACAGCCAGGCGCCGCCCGCGGTGGGCGCGATGCCCAGATGCGCCTGCAGATTCAGCGTGCGCAACGTGCCGGCGACGCGGCGCGCCAGGGCGCGCGGCCCCCCGAATACGCGCAGGCTGGCACCGACGTTCAGCAGCAGGGCGTGCTGGTCGCCGAGCGCGACGTCCGGCGTGTATTGCAGCAGGGCCAGCGCGGCGCCTTCCAAGGCCGCGCCTTCGGCCGCCAGGTCGCGGTCCAGCAGAATGGCGTGCGGCGCCAGGGCATTGGCGCCGGCGCGGCGCATGCCCAGGGTAATGCCATGGCTGGCGGCAGCCGGCGTCAGGGCCATGACGCATTCCTGCTCGATGACCGCGCATGCCGTGACGTCCAGGGGCCACGGCGGATGCAGGGCATCAAGCGCCAGCCTCGGCAGGTAGACGGCGATCCAGAGTTGCATGGTGATCGAAAACAAGGTCGTGCGTGGGCCGCGCGATGTCCCGGGCAGGCGCGCGCCGGTCCAGCGCGATATACAGGGAATGTCCGCACACCGGCCCGCGGCGTTTGACGATATCCACCTGCAATCCATCGCCGGCCGGCGCCAGCGCCAGGCGCAATGGCGCCGGCGATGCCTGGGCGCCGGCGCGCGTCGGGCGCAGACAGAAGAACAGGGTGGCGCCCCCCTGCGCCGCCAGATGCAGCCGCCGCAGGGATTCCGGCTGCGCCTGCGGCAGCCAGCACAGCAAAGCGGCGCAGCTGCCGTTTTTCAGCACCTGTTCCGCCGACCACAAGGCATCCGCCGGGCGTTCCGGATTCACCCAGAGCAGCCGGGCGGGGTCCAGCCCCCAACTGGTCCAAGCCGCGATATTGGGCACGCAGGGCGGCTGGACCAGCACGATGCTGCCTTCCCGGTCCAGGGCCTGCAGCGCCGGCCGCAGCAGGCGTATTTCACCGATGCCGGGACGCGGCAGCAGCAATTCGTTCAAGGCCGCGGGAGGCCAGCCCCCGCCGGGCAATTCCTTTTCCAGATCCGGATACCCCGTCGGCACCGCCGCCCGCGCCGCGCGCGCGAACTGCGTCCCCCGCCACAAGGCGGGATGGATCTGTTCGGGCGGCGGCATGGAAAGCGACGGCATGACGGCGGAGCAAGGAAGGCAAGGGCGGAAACGCCCGGCGGATCAGGGCCGGGCGCGAGGGGTTCAGGTTGGATATTTACTGGACAAATATACAGTAAAAATCCGGCGAAACCGTATCGCCTTGCAAGCCCGCGCCAAGGTAGAGCAGGGGCGCTATAAGCTGTGATTCACGTCCTTCATGGAATCAGTCGGCGTACCATCTATTGAACTTCGACGGTTCGGCGTCATCTCATTCGCATTCACGGGAGGATTCCCTATGCGCTCCGTTTACTCAAAGTCCATCGCCGGCTCGATGCTGCTGTCCGCCTGCCTGCTCCTGGGCGGCAATGCCTATGCGGCGGAGGCCACGCCCGATCAGGTGTACCAGGCCGCGCAGGCGGGAAATTATCGCGAAGCCCAGGCGATGATGGACCAGATCCTGCGCGATCATCCGAACAGCGCCAAGGCGCATTTCGTGGAAGCGGAATTACTAGGCAAGCAAGGCAAGCTGCAGCAGGCCCAGGCGGAACTCAATACCGCGATCCGCCTGGATCCCAGCCAGAATTTCGCCCGTCCGGGCGCCGTGGATGAACTGCGCAGCCTGATCGCCTCGAGCGGCAACGCATCACGCGCGCAAGGCACGTTTTCCGGCATTCCCTGGGGGATGGTGCTGGCGATCGCCGGGCTGTTGATCGTCGTGTCCCTGGTCATGCGCGCACGCAGGCGCGCCAACGGCGCGGCCGGTCCCAACGGCGGCTACGGTCCCATGCGCACGTCCTCGCCTTACGGACCCAATGGACCCTACGGGCCGCAGGGCGGAGCTCCAGGCGCTCCCCAGGGCGGCTACGGCTATCCCGGCGGCGCTGCCCCTGGCCAGGCCGGTCCCGGCATGGGCTCGGGCATTCTTGGCGGCCTGGCGACCGGGGCGGCGGTGGGCGCCGGCGTGGTCGCGGGAGAAGCCCTGATGGACCGCGTCCTGCATCGCGGTTCGGACAATGCGGGCAATCTCGGCAACGCCGATCCCGCGCGCGGCGCCGGCGCGGCGACGGCCGGCGAACAAGGCTACGACATGGGCGGCAACGATTTCGGCCTGCGCGATGCCAGCTCCTGGGACGATGACGAAAAGCGCAAGCTCGCCAATAACGACGGCGGCGACAACAGCTGGAACGTGGGCAATCCCTGGGACGATGGCGGTTCTTCCAGCGATGGCGGTTCCTGGGACGACGGCAGCAGCAGCGGTTCCGACGATTGGACCTGAGCAGGTCCGCCCAGGAGAGGCTGTCGATATTCGAAGCCGGCGCAATCCGGCTTTTTTACGCCCACCGCCCCCGCACCCGCTTCACGGGACCGTTCAGGCGACTGGGCGGGCAGTTGGGCGGGCGACCGCGCACGCAACTGTTGACACCCTCCTCAAGCATGTATATCGTACGATATATGTCTTACGATATAGAGGACGTCATGAACTTTCCTTTCCATCATTGGTTCTTCATGCGCCGCGCCATGGGCGCCATGGGCGGCTGGGGTATGCATCACGGCATGGTCGGCCGCCACGGCGGCGGTCATCGCGGGCGCCATGGCCATCACGGCGATGACGGCGATCACGACGGCGGCGATCGCGGCTGGATACGCGGGCGCAAGTTCGGCGGCGACGAACTGCAGCTGATGCTGCTGGGCATCCTGGAAAAAAATCCCAGCCACGGCTATGAACTGATCAAGGCCCTGGGCGCGATGAGCAGCGGCTTCTACACGCCCAGCCCCGGCATGATCTATCCCGCGCTGACCTACCTGGAAGAAATCGGCTACGCCACCGTCGAACTCGAAGGCAGCAAAAAGCGCTATCACCTGTCGGAAGAAGGCCGCGCGCATCTGGACGCCAACCGCGACAGGCTCGACATGATGTTCGGCAAGCTCAAGCACGTGGCCCGGAAAATGGAATGGATGCGCCGCGCGTGGACGGGCAAGCCCATGGAAGCCGGTCCTGAAGGCGAAGATGCCGCCACCGGCTGGGTCCCCGAGCTCGTGCAGGCCAGGCAGGCGCTGAAGCAGGCCGTATTCCGCCGCGACGATGCGGACCCCACGGAGCAGCGCCGCATCGCCGCCATCCTGATGCGCGCGGTGCGGGAGATCGAAGGCGACGGCACGGAGCAAGCATGACGACCCTCGAGCTCTCCGTGCAACGCGTGCGCCATCCATTGAAAATGCGGCTGCTGCAGGTGGTCCGCACCCGGCTGGTATCGCCGCAGTTGCTATGCGTCACGCTGACCGGCCCGGACCTGGAAGGCTTCGTGTCCGCCTCGTTCGACGATCACGTGAAGGTCTTTTTCCCGGAACCCGGGCAGGACCAGCCCGTCCTGCCCATCGTCGGTCGGGAAGGCATCTCCATGCCGCCCGGCGCGCCTCGTCCGGCCGCGCGCGACTACACGCCGCGGCGCTACGACGCCGATGCCAACGAGCTCGATATCGAGTTCGTGCTGCATGGCGACGGCCCCGCGTCCAGCTGGGCCGCGCAGGCCCGTCCCGGCCAGTTCATCGGCGTGGGGGGCCCGCGCGGTTCCTTCGTCGTGCCCACGGCCTTCGATTGGCATTTGCTGATCGGCGACGAGACCGCCTTGCCCGCCATCGCGCGCCGCTTGCAGGAGCTGCCCGCGTCGACGCGCGCCATCGCCATCATCGAAGTGGCCGACGCCACGGCGGAACTCCCGCTCCCGTCGCGTGAGGGCATCACGCTGCAATGGCTGCATCGCGATGGCGCGCCGTCCGGCGACCCCACGCGCCTGGAACAGGCGGCGCGCCAGGTGCAATTGCCGGCGGGCGAAGGCTATGTCTGGGCGGCCGCCGAATCCGTGGCGGCCAAGGCCGTGCGGCGGGTGCTGGTCGAAGAGCGCGGCATTCCGAAGAACCGCATCCGCGCATCCAGCTACTGGAAACGCGGGTCGTCCGGCGTGCACGAAACGCTGGAGGATTGACGCCTGCCCGCCGCGCCGCCGGCCCTCAAGCACACCGGGCGGACATGACGTCCGGCCCGTGGCGAAGAAAGGACCGACCGACTAGCCGATCTTCAGGTTCGTCGCCTTGATGATCTTCCCCCACTTGTCCTTTTCCGAAAGGATGAAGCGCTGGAATTGCTGCGGGGTATCGCTCACCAGGTCCACGCCGGTGGCCTGGAACTTGGCGATGACGGCGGCGTCGGCCAGCACCTGGCGCACCGCCGCGTTGATCCGGTTGACGATCTCCGGCGGCGTGTGCGCCGGCGCGACCAGCCCGAACCACGCATCGGATTCGAAGCCGGGCACGGTTTCCGCGATGGCGGGTATGTCCTTCATGCTCGGCAGGCGCTTGCTGGACGCCACGCCCAGCGGCTGCATCGTGCCTGCCTTGACCTGCGGATAGGTGGTGGGCGAGTTGTCGAACATCACCAGGATCTGTCCGCCGATCAGGTCGGTGGCCGCCGGCGCGCTGCCACGGTAGGGAATGTGCTGCAGATCGATGCCCGCATCGAGCTTGAGCAGTTCCATCGTCAGATGGCTGGTCGTGCCGCTGCCCTGCGAACCGTAGGCAACCCGGCCAGGGTGCGCTTCCGCATAGGCGATCAGTTCGGCGACGGTCTTGAACGGCGCCTTCACATTCGACACCAGCATGATCGGGACCGACGCCAGCAACGATACGGGTGTGAAGTCCTTGATCGGGTCGTAGCCGGGGCTGGCGTACAACTGCTGGTTGATGCTCAAGGGGCCGGCGCTGGACACCAGCAGGGTGTAGCCGTCGGGCTTGGCGCGCGCGACGTAGGCGGCGCCGACATTTCCGCCGGCGCCCTGGCGGTTCTCCACGATCACCGACTGCTTCAGGATGGGCCCGAGCTTCTCGGCCAGCACGCGCGCGATCACGTCGGTGGTGCCGCCGGGCGGAAAGGGTACGACGATATTGATGGTCTGCGCGGGCCACGCTTCCGCCGCCCAGCATGAGGCTGATGGAAGAACGCAGGCCATCACAGCGGCCGCCATCGCGTGCCGCAGCTTCTTCAACATGGTTTGTCTCCGTGGTTGTCGTTTTTTTATGTATTACCGATGCCTGCTCAGAATCCGTAAAGCCTGGCCGGGTTCTCCACCAGCATCTTGCGTTGCACGTCAGGGTCCGGCGCCCATAGCGGGATCAGGTCCACCAGGTCGCCATCGTTCGGCATCGGAACATCGCATATCGGATGCGGCCAGTTGCTGCCCCATATCAGCCGATCTGGCCAGCGCCGTACGCACTCGTGGATCATCGGCAGCATGTCGGCGTGCGGATACGGTTCGCTCGACAGGCGGTACAGGCTGGCCAGCTTGATCCATACGCGTCCGCTCTCCATCAGCCCCGCCAGTGTCTGGAACGCCGGGCTGTGGACGCCTTCGTCGGCGCGGATGCGGGCCAGATGGTCCAGCACCACGTCGACGCGCTGCGCACTCAAACGCGGCGCCAGTTCCACCAGCTCTTCGGATTTCTTGAAATGCAGCACCAGATGCCAGCCCATCTCGCGGGCTTCCGCGGCCAGCGCATCGAAGGCGTCGAAACCGACGCCGCCGCCGACCACCGTCGACATGCGGTAGCCGCGCATCCCGAGTTCGTGCATGGCCTCGCGTTCCATGGCCGGCCGGCCAGGCGGGATCACCGCCACGCCGCGCGCGCGCGGACCCATGCGCCGCAAGGCATCCAGCGTCGCCGCGTTGTCGGTGCCGTGCGCACCGCCATGCACGATGACGGCGCGGTCGATGCCCAGGGTCGCAAGCAGCTTTTCGTAGTCCTCCACGGTGCAGTCTTCCGGCGTGTAGCTGCGCTCGGGCGAATACGGGAAACGATGCGCGGGGCCGAAGATATGCGCGTGGCAATCGCAGGCGCCTTGCGGCATCTGGAAGCGCGGCTTGCGGGTATCGCGGTCGGGGCCGGGGCAGGCGTGCATGCCGCGCTCCTTCATTCCGACGCGCCGGCGGCCGCCTGCGCTTCGCGTTCGGCGATGCGCGCCAGCATCTCCGCCCCGCGATTGGCCGCCGAAACGCCGCGGAAGATGTACGCCATGCTGACCACGGCCTGCATCTCTTCCCAGGTCGCGCCCGCGCGGCGCGCCGCGATGCCGTGGATCATGGCGGCATCGCTCAACTCGACCACCAGCATGCCGAAGATCATCAACTGGGCGGTCTTGGTGTCGAAGCAGGCGGGGTTCATCGCGTGCGCGCGCACCTGTTCCTGCAGGCGCACCACTTCGGGATCGAGCGCGCCGGTCACCACCAGGCGCGATTCCACGCGCGGCGGCAGGTAGCCCAGCAGGTCGCGGTACGAATCCGCCAGTTGCGCCATGCTTTCGTGCGCCTGCCCCATGGCCTTGCCGGCGATCTCTTTGTCGATACGAGCTGACATTCTGCATTCCTCGATACGCGGCGTCGGGCGCCGGAGCGGCTATCTTTCGCCAAGGAATAATCGAAGTCAACAGAAAAATCGATTTTATTGTTTGCAATCGATCCTGGCGTGATGCGCGGTAGAATCCGCCGATACCTGGATGAATACCCGCATGAAAAACCTCATGGAAGCGTTGACCGCCGACACCGATGCCGAAACCGGCTCGTCCCTGACGGCGTCCGTCGCGATCCAGGTGCGGGCGGCGATCCTGCAAGGCATCTACGCGCCCGGCGCCAAGCTTCGCCTGGACGATCTGCGCCGCGAGTACGGCGTCAGCCTGAGCCCGTTGCGCGAAGCGCTGACCCGGCTGGCGGCGGAAGGCCTGGTGCAGATCACCGACCAGCGTGGCTACCGCGTCGCGCCGGTCTCCGCCGCCAATCTGCTGGAAGTCACCAAGCTGCGCATCCAGCTGGAAGTCATGGCCCTGACCGAATCCCTGGCCAAGGGCGACGACCGCTGGGAAGACAGCCTGGTTGCCGCGTACCACCGCCTGAGCCGGCTGGACCGGGAAGGCACGCGTGACGAACGCTGGGAAAAAGCGCACCGCGCCTTCCATCTGACCTTGTTCGCCGCCTGCGGCATGCCCTTGCTGCTGCGTTTCTGCGGCACCCTGCACGATCTCAGCGACCGGTACCGACGGCTATTCCTGGTGCGGCATGCGCCCGACGCCAACGTGCCCGATGAGCACCAGGGCATCTTCGACGCCGCCATGGCGCGCGACGCCGAACGGGCGGCGAAAATACTCACGCGTCATCTGGAGCGTACGGGCCGCAACGTGATGGCGATCCTCAACGAAGCGCAGGCCGCGGATCCCGCACCGTATCGATGAAGCGGGCCAGCACGGGATTGGCCGCGTGCTTGCCGAAGGTGAACACCAGCGGCATGTCGATCGACAGATCGCTCAGGCGCGCGAACCGCGCCAACGCGGGCGGACGTCCGAGGTTGGCCGAATTGACGATGGCCGCGCCGATGCCGGCGCAGACCAGCGCCAGCATGGCCGCCTCGGTCGAGACTTCCTGCACGACGCGCAGCGTCACCCCCCGCTCCTGGCAGGCGCCGATCAGCTTGTCGAAATACAGCGGATAGACCGTGCGCGGGAAGGTGACGAACGGCCAGTCGGCGATGTCACGCAAGGCCACGTCGGGGAGTTCGCCCGCGCCCGCGTGGCCGTTCCCGGTCGGTTCGATGGGCAGCTGCCACGCCAGCGGCGCGGCGAGCAGCACGTCGTTCGTCCTGAGCGGCAAGGCCTCGAACGTGTCAGGCAGCGGGCCGTACTGATAGACGAAGCCGCCATCGAGCGCACCCGCTTCGATCTGCTGCAATTGATCGGGCGTATTCATCGGGATCAACTCGATCCGCACGTCCGGGACCTCCAGCTGGAATCGCCGGAAGATATCGGGAACGATGCCGTCCCAGGCGCTGTTCTCGACGAAACCCAGCCGCAGATAGCCCTGCGCGCCCGACGACAGGCGCCTGGCGGTGCGTGCCGCCGCTTCCAGGTGGGCGATGGCGGCGCGCGCCTCGCGCAGGTACGCCTGTCCGGCCACCGTCAACTTCAGTCCGCGCGGCGTGCGCTCGAACAGCATCAGGCCCAGCTCTTCTTCCAGATCCTGGATCTGCCGGGAAATCGCCGGCTGGGTGACGTGTATCCGCTCCGCCGCGATACGGATGCTGCCCGACTCGGCGGCGGCGATGAAATAGCGTAGATGCCGTAGTTCCATCTGTTGCCTCGATGCCATTGCTATCGGGCAACGATGATGCCACAGCACGCCCGCCTACGGTTTCAGGCCGTCCAGGCTGTACGCCACGGGCAGCCAGCGATAGCCCTGGCCGTCGCGCTGCACATGGCCCAGTCCGGGGAAGGGGATGTGCGCGCCGCCCACCAGATAGCCGTCGCGGGCCGCTTCGTCGAAGGCCTGCTTGCGGGCGCGCGCGGCTTCGGCCGCCACGACGTCGAACTGGATGGTCACGTTCGGGCGGCTGAACTGCACCTCTTCGGCATGGACGATGTCGCCCCAGAGTTCCAGCCGGTGTCCGTCGCTTTCCACCAGGTAGCGCGTGTGGCCCGGCGTATGCCCGGGTTGGGGGATCGCGCGTATGCCGGGCAATATCCGCGCGCCGCTGGCGAAGGGCTTGAGCCGGCCCGCCTGCGCGTAAGGGTCCAGGGACTGACGCGCCTGCTCGAATACATGGCGGTCCTTCTCCGGCGCCTTGGCGGCGTTGGCCGGGTCGAGCCAGTAATCGGCATCGTGCTTGTCCACATAGACATCCGCGTTGAGGAACAGCATGCGCCCCTTGACGGTCAGCCCGCCCGAGTGATCGCCATGGATATGGGTCAGCAGCACCCTATCGATGTCCGCCGCGTCGTAGCCCGCCGCCTTGATATTGCGCAGCAGTTGTCCGCCGCCGCGGCCGCCGAAGAAGTCGCCGGCGCCGGTATCCACCAGGACGAGGTGCGTGCCGGTATGGATCAGGAAGGTATTGATGGACGTTTCCACCGGTTCCGAGCGATGCGCGCGCGCAAGGTCGGCCTGGGTCTGTTCGGGCGGCGTCTGCAGCAGCTTGTCGAGCGGAATGGCGATGGTGCCGTCGGAGATGGCGGTGACTTCGAACTGTCCCAGCATCATGCGATAAAAGCCGGGCGCCTGGGTCCGCACTTGCGGCGGGACGGTGGCGCTGGCCTTGCCCGCATCCTGCGGCGCGGCCTGGGCCCAGGCGGGCGCCTGGAGGCCGGCCAGGGATAGGGCGGCCGCGAGGACGGCAAGTTTCAGGGCGGACGCCACGCGCTCGCGGCGGGTCGATGGTGGGATGGTTTTCATGCGATAGCCTCTTTCCGGGTTAAAGCGCGGCGCGGCCCGCGGCCACGCCGTCGGTGCGGACAATGACGGATTCCACGGCTGCCGCGCGGCGGGCGGCCATCCAGTACAGCAGCGCGCTGAACGCCGCGGCGACCGTGCCGACGATGGCCAGGGCCGTGGCCAGGCCGGTGCGCGGATCCGCCAGCCATTCGTTGATGCCGCCGACGGCGTAGGGCCCCAGCCCGCCGCTGATGGCGTTGGTCATGAACACCAGCAACGCGAGCGAGCGGCCGCGCATGCGGTTGGGTATGGCGATCTGCAACGGCACCGGCGCCAAGGCCATGACGATGCTGGCGGCGTAGGCGCACAAGCCGTACAGCGCCAGGGTCAGGGCCAGGGATGGCGCCAGGGGCGCCACGCAGGCCACCGGGATCAGCAGCGTCGCGGCCCAGGCGGCGATGCGCAACACCTTGCGCAAGGCGGCGGTGTCGCTGACCTTGCCGACCAGGAAGCTGGCGCTGACGACGCCGGCCATGCCGCCCAGCATGTAGATCGGTCCCGCCAGCTTGCCCACTTCGCTGGCGCTGAGCCCGAACCGGCGGATGATCATGGTCGGAAACCAGGCCGAATGCGAATAGAACAACAGGATCAGCGCGACATAGCCGAAGAAGTAGGGCAGGCAGAAGCGATTGCGCACGAACAGCTCGCGCAGGACTTCCGTCAGCGGCGGTGCGGCCGTTCCCTGCGTCACGCCGCGGCGCGGCGGCTCCTTGATGGTCAACGCCACCAACGCGGCCAGCACCAGGCCGGGCAGTCCGAGGACGAAGAACACCATCTGCCAGGCGTGCAGGTCGTGCCGCGCCAGCCACGCCGCCGCATTGGGCGCGTCCATCGCGCCCAGCAGCGCGCCGCCGCCCAATAGCGCGACCCCGCCGCCGACATAGGGTCCCAGCATGAAGGTACTGCTGGCCCGCGCCACCTTGCGCGGCGGGAACAGGTCGCTGAAGATCGACAGCGCCGCCGGGCTCAGGGCGGCCTCGGCGATGGCCGTGCCGGCGCGCCACACCAGCAGTTCGCCGAAACTGGTCGCCGTGCCGCACATCGCGGTGGAAATGGCCCAGATGGCCACGCAGGCCGCGCTGAGCATGACGCGGTTGGAGCGGTCCACCATGCGCGCCACGAACACGCCGGCCGTGGCGTAGCACAGCGTGAACGCGATCCCCTGCAACAGGCCGATCTGCGTGTCGCTCAGCGCCAGGTTGGCCTTGAGCGGCTGGACCAGGATGCTGACCACCTGCCGGTCGATATAGGAAAACACGAAGCAGAGGAAGAACATCCCCACGATGTAGCCATGGGATATCGAACCTGCCTCCGCCGTGGGTCCGGGGAGCGCCCCGGCGCCCGCCTCGGGAACTTGCGCCGGCGCGGTGGCATGCGCTTGCGGCGGGCTCGTCGCCGCGGTATCGGCGGTCGTGTCGCGATTGTTCATGGCATCACCATTGGGCGGGAGACGCGAGCAGGGCGATGCAATCGCCCGGCTCGACGCGTGCATAGGTTCGTGCGCACACCACCATGCCGGCGCCCGCGAAATGCAGCTCGCGGGCGGGCTCCCAGGGCGCATGCGGATCGAACAGGCGCCCGGCCAGCTGGCCGGCTTCGACGTTCTGTCCCAGGCGGAAGCAAGGTTCGAACACCCCATGGCGCGGCGCGAACAGATAATGCCGCGCGCCTTCCACGCGGATCAAGGCCGTGCGGCGCGGCGCCTCGGGCGGATGGTCGTCGATCGTCACACCGGCGGCATGCAGGAAGCGGCGCACGCCGTCTTCCACGATGGCCACGCCATCCACGCTGCAGCTCGCGCCGCCGCCGAACTCGCCGCACAGGAACAGCGTGCCATGGCGCTCGGCCGCCGCGCCATAGGTGCGGTCTTCGCCCAGCAGGTCCATGATCATCGTATGCGGCGCGGCGAAGGCGTCGACCAGCTTCAGGAACTCGTCGTGCCGCGCGGCGTCGCCGGGCAGCGCCGCCAGCAGCGTGGGCATGTGGTTGAACGACGCGCCGCCGGCATGCAGGTCCAGCGCGATGTCCGCGCGGGGGAAAAGCTCGGTGTCGACGTAGTGCGCGATCATGGCCGTCAGCGAGCCGTTGCGCTCGCCCGGGAACATCCGGTTCAGGTTGCCCCGGTCGATCGGCGACGTGCGCGAACCGTTCAGGAAGGCCGGAAAGTTCAGGGCCGGAATCACGATCAGCCGGCCGCGTATCCGCATCTCGGGCATGCGCCGCAGCAGCTTCATCAGGGCCACGGGGCCTTCGTATTCGTCGCCATGGTTGCCGCCCGTCAGCAGCACGGTCGGGCCGGCGCCCTGTTTGAGCACCGCGACCGGTGTCGGTATGTGGCCGTAGGCCGAGCGGTCCTGCGAATAGGGAATGCGCAGGAAACCGGTCTGGAAGCCTTCGCGGTCGTAGTCGACGTCGGTCGAGATCAACGATTTGCGCGCTTGCGCCACGGGTTTTGATGCGGCTCCGGGCGCTGCCTGGATCGTGGGCTCGAGCAGGGTGGGGGACATGTCCTGGTCTCCTTGCGTTATGCGGGCGCCGCGTATCGGCCTGGCCCATGCGCAAACTATTCACGATCCGGGCTATGCCGGCAATTTCCGATTATTGGGGGTAGCGATGCATGGAATGCATCACTAAGGAAAAGTATCGGGGTCGGGCCATAATGGGGGACTTCGCCCGGCTGCGCTCGTGCGGGCGGCTTGCCGCCCTGGGGCCCCGGGTCGCCAACCGGAGAGCTATCGCCATGTTCCAGGACTTCGATCCGCACCGCCCCGAACCTGCCCGCGAGACCGTGGACGCCATGAAAGGCGCCGCGGTGCTGGAATTCGGCGCCAACTGGTGTCCCATCTGCCAGGGCACCCAGCCCATCATCAAGGCGGCGGTGAACCGGCATGCGGACGTCCAGCACATCAAGGTGGAGGACGGCAAAGGCAAGCCCCTGGGCCGCTCCTACAAGGTCAAGCTATGGCCCACCCTGGTCTTCCTGCAGGATGGCCAGGAAGTCGCGCGGCTGGTGCGGCCGCAGGACGAGGCCGATATCGAAAAAGCGCTGGCAGGCCTGCGGACCGGCGGCTGATCGCCGGAAACAGCTGATCGGAGAGCTTCGGTATGCCACCTTCCAGGCGTTGGCTTGAACGCGCCGCCTTGCTGCGACTGGGCAGCATGGCCACCTTGTTGTTTGTCCTGATCCTGAGCGTCTTTATCGCGCCGGTGATCCTGCCGCCGGACTCGACCGCCGGCCAGGTCGTCGAAGACGTCCTGATCTCCCTGATCCTGCTGTGCGGCGCCGTCGCCGTGTCCGATCGACGGCTGGCGTTCATCCCGCTCACGCTGGTGGCGGTGGTGGTGATCGGCGTGCGCTGGGCCGGCTGGTTCATGCCGACCGGCGCCGCGCAGCTGCGCGCCTTCGCCTTGCTGTTCGCCTTGGTGATGCTGGCGCTGGTGATATGCGCCAAGGTCTTCGGCAAGGGCGCGCAGGTGCGCGACCGCCTGTGGGGCGCCATCGTGCTCTACATGATGCTGGGCGTCATCTGGGCGGCCGCTTACGAGATCGTCAACCTGCGCGTGCCCGGCGCCTATACGGGCATGGACGCGCAGTCCAACCTCGGTTATCCCTGGGTGTGGATCTACTTCAGTTTTTCAACGCTGACCACCGTGGGCTACGGCGACATCACGCCGATCGCTCGCGTCGCGCGGTCCCTGTCGAACATGGAAGCGCTGATCGGGCAGCTGTATCCCGCTATCGTGCTGGCGCGGCTGGTGTCCCTGCCGGCGGAAGACACGCGGTCGGACGACGCGTGATGCAGACCCGGCCTTTCATATCCCGGCCCGCTCGTCGGAGCCTGAGTCGATAGAACCGTGCGTAACGTCGAAATCACCCATCTGCGCTACTTCGTTGCCGTCGCCGAGGAATTGAGCTTCAGCCGGGCGGCGACCCGGCTGCACATGTCACAACCGCCGCTGTCGCAGCGCATCAAGGCGCTGGAAGACGAACTAGGGGTGCAATTGCTGGCCCGCAATCGCCGCGACGTGCAGCTGACCGAAGCGGGAAAGATTTTCCTCAATGAAAGCCGGCACATCCTCGAACACCTGGGACAGGCCGTCGGCGCGACCATCCGGGCAGGTACGAGCGACGGCGGCGGCCTGAAGGTCGGCTTCGTGACGTCCGCGCTATTTCATCTGTTGCCGCTGATCAAGGCACGCCTGGCCGCCCGCTTTCCCGATGTACAGATGCTGGTGCACGACATGTCGTCCAGGGACCAGGTGGAAGCGCTGCTGCAAGAGCGGCTCGATGTCGGCGTGATTCATGCCTGCCCGGCGGTCGCGGGACTGAACAAGTTTCCGGTCTACTCGGAGCCCTTCGTGCTGGCCTTGCCGCAGGGGCACGAGCTTGCGGGACTGCAGTCCATCGAGGCCGTGGACCTGGAAAAGTATCCCCTGATCGGCTTTTCCCGCGAGACATCCCCGTCCTTGCATGACGCGCAGATGGCCTGCTGCCTGTCGAAGGGCATGCGCCCCAGCCTGGTCCATCAGGTACGCACGCCGCTTGCCATCTTCCAGCTCATCCAGCTCGGCATGGGGATTTCACTGGTACCCAAGGCGTACTCGCGAAGCACCTACCCGGGAGTGGTTTTCAAGGATCTCAAGGAGAGCGCCGGGCATCTCCACCTGTACGTCGTGTGGAAGGATGGCGTGAAGTCAGCCCTGACCCGGAAGGTCATCGACGAAGTCATGCTGCACCGGTTCACCGAGTTGGACTGACCGCCTCGTACACGTGCCGCGCGAATGCGGCGATCGCATCGGCCATGGCGCGCGGCTGCTCGGGCGCCATGGCGTGCCCCGCATTGCGTATGGTCTGCACCGTGACGCGGTCTCCCAGATAAGGTTTCATCACATCGGGCACCACGACGGCATCGTGCTCGGCCTGCAGGTCCAGTATCGGCACGCGGTCGCCGGCTGAAAAATATGCGTCGATGGGCGTGACGCGGCGCGCGTGGCTTTGCGCGTCGTGCGCTTCGGCATACCAGCCGTCCAGCCAGACGCGGGGCTCGCTGCCGGGCGCGAAGAATGCTCGCCGCAGGCATTCGATGCGCTTTTCTTCAGGCAGCCTGTAATCTCCCGCGCCATCGATGGCATCGCGCAGCCGGCCGTACGGCTGTTCGGTGGAGCCCGGGGGCAACTTTCCCGCCGAGGCGGCCGCCATGACCACCCCGCACACCAGGTCCGGCCGATCTGCCGCCAGCATGCGGGCCGGCTGGCTGCCCCATGCGTGGCCGACGATCACGATGGGCCCAGTATTTTCCTGGTCCAGCACCGCCGCGACGTCGGCCGCGAAATCGTGCAGGTCCAGCCCTTCCATGGGACCACGGCTTCCGCCTACCCCGCGCGGTTCGGGACGCAGCACCTTGAATCCGGCATCCACGAGATGCGCGGCGACGGTGTCGTAATCGCGTCCGGATCGGGCCAGCGAAGGCAGGATGCAGACGGCCGGGCCGTCTCCTTGCACGGCGTATTCGATCTGGACGTCCGTCTTTGCGTTCGCCGGTCGATACGCGACAAGTCTGCGCTCGACGCCGTGCGCGGGGTGTTCGTGGTGTGTCATCGGTTTTTCCGGGTTTGCCATGGGGGCGTTACTTGATCTGGATGTGTGCTTCTTTTGCGAGGCGGGAGATCTTGTCGTGCTCGTCCTGCTGCACCCGCGCCAGGTCGCTGGGCGCGGTGTCCGTCACGGTGAACATCATGCCGTCGAAGGCCTGTCGGGCGGCTTCGGCCTGCGTTGCCTTGCCGATGGCGACAGACAGCTTCTTGACGATGGCGTCGGGCATGCCCGCGGGTCCCCACACGCCATACCAGGAAGAGAAGTCGAATCCCGGCACGCCGCTTTCGGCGACGGTGGGAACATCAGGCAGCTTCTCGGCGCGCGTGGAGCTGGTGATCGCCAGCGCCTTCAACTTGCCGGACTTCACGAAGGGATAGACGCCGGGCAAGGGCGAAACCGCTGCCGTCACGTGGCCCGCCATCACGTCGGTCAGTTGCGGCACCGCGCCCCGATAGGAAATGATCTGCATATTCAATTTCAAGTCGCGGTTCAGCATTTCCTCCGTGAGGTGGCTGGATGTGCCGTACCCTGACGTGGCCCAGGTCGGATGGTTGCCGCTTTTCTGCGCCTGGGCCTGCAAGTCCTTCAGCGAGTTGATCGAGTCATCCGGCTTGGTGACTACCAGCAGCGGGACCGTGCCGATGCGGGCGATAGGGGTGAAGTCCTTCAATGCGTCGTACTTGGCATGGGTGTCGACCAGGGGCAGGTAGATCTGGCTGGACGCGTGGAGCAGCAAGGTGTAGCCGTCCGGTGTGGAGCGCGCCACGTGCTCGGAGCCGATCATGCCCGATGCGCCGGGCTTGTTTTCGATGATGATCGGTTGGCCCAGTTCCTTCTGCAGTTGTGCCGTCACGATACGCGCGACGGTATCCACCGATCCGCCAGGGGTGTAGGGCACGACGACGGTGATGGGGCGATCGGGAAAGGCCTGCGACACCGCGGCCATGGGTGCCGCCAGCAAGGCGGCCGCCAGCATTGGAACCAGTCCAGCCAGTTTCATTTGTGTCTCCTCGGATCCGCGGTGCGGTCTGATGGTTATGAGTTGTCGGTGATGCTGGAGCGAATGTAGGGAACAGCGGCTGCCTGGTCCAATATCCTCTTTGACCCTCAGTTATCGGTTCGGCGAATAAGGCCGCCGCTCGCCACGCAGGCTTGTCAAAATGATGTATCGTATATGATCGATAATGCACAGGATCGAGTACATGAAGGTCGTCTTCCTGCTTTTCGACTCGCTCAACCGGCATGCGCTGTCCTGCTACGGCAAGGCCGCCGTCCCGACGCCCAATTTCGATCGCCTGGCGGCGCGCTCCGTGACCTTCGATTCCCATTTCGTCGGCAGCCTTCCCTGCCTGCCCGCGCGGCGCGACATCCAGACCGGGCGGCTGAACTTCCTGCATCGCGGCTGGGGTCCGCTGGAGCCCTTCGACCACTCACTGGCCGGCATGCTGCGCGACAGCGGTGTCTACACGCACCTGATCACCGACCACTATCACTATTTCGAAGACGGTGGCGCGGGCTTTCATGGCCGCTACTCATCCTGGGAATTCATCCGGGGCCAGGAAAAGGACAAATGGCGCCCGGCGCTGAATCCGAACGCCGGCGCCTATGCCGAGCGGTATCACGAGCGCATGCACGATTTCTCGGAAGACATCAATTCCAAGCTGCCGTATTTCGTGAACCGGGAGTACCTGGAGTCGCGCGGCGACTTTCCGATGGCGCAGTGCTTCGAATCGGCGAATGAATTCCTGCGGGATCATCATGCGGACCAGCCCTGGCTGCTGCATCTGGAATGCTTCGATCCGCATGAGCCCTTTTTCGCGCCCGAGCAGTTCCTGCGGGACTTTCCCGAGGCCCTGGGCGGCAAGATCTTCGATTGGCCCGCCTATGGACGCGTGGACATCGATCCCGCGCTCTTGAAGACGCTGCGCGCCAACTATCACGCCCTGGTGCAGGCCTGCGACCACTACCTGGGCACGCTGCTCGACACGTTCGACCAGCTGGATCTGTGGAAAGACACCTGGCTGATCATGTCCACCGACCACGGCCTGCTGCTCGGCGAAAAGGAATACCTGGGCAAGAACCGCCCGCCGTTCTTCAATGAAGTCGCGCATATCCCGCTGACGATCTCGGCGCCGCCGGCGTCGGGCATCCAGCCTCGCCATGAAGCGGCCCTGACCCAGACCATAGACCTGATGCCCACCATGCTGGACATCTTCCAGCAGCCCATTCCCGCCGAAGTCACCGGCCATAGCCTGCTGCCCGTGATGCGCGACGGCAAGCCGGTGCGTGCCGCCGAAGGCGCAGCGCCCGGCGCCATCTACGGCCAGTTCGGCGCCGCCATCAATTACACCGATGGCCGCTACACCTACTTCCTGTACCCGGCGGTGCCTTTCGAGACCGACCTGTTCCAGTACACGCTGATGCCGGCGCACATGCGCACCTTTTTCGAAGCCAAGGAGTTCGAAGGCGCGGAGCTGGTGGGGCCGTTGCCCTTCACGCAGGGCTATCCCGTCATGAAGCTGCCGATGCGGGCGGACGCCAAGGCCAACATGATCCGGCGCTATCCCTTGCTGGAAGCCAGGACCGCGCTTTACGACCTGCGCGACGATCCCGAACAGCGGCATCCGCTGGACGCGCCGGAGATCGAGCAGCGCATGCGGGCGGCGGTGGCGGCACAACTGCGCGCCAACGACGCGCCCGCGGAAATGCTGTCGCGCTACGGGCTGGATGAGGTGCGCCCATGAACAGCCGCCAGGCCGACTTGAATCTCGTGCAGCCCCGCAGCCTGGCCGACCAGATCCATGCGGAAGTGCTGCGGCTCATCGCCGCGGGCGCGTTCCAGCCGGGCATGGCCATCGGCATCGCCGAACTGGCGCGGCGCTGCGGCGTCAGCCAGACGCCGGTGCGCGAGGCCCTGGCGCGGCTGGCGGCGGAAGGGCAATTGAGCTTCACCCGCAACATCGGCTACCGGCTGCCCGAAGCGCCCACCATGAAGCAATACACCGACTGGGCCATCGCGCGCGTCGTGGTGGAATCCAATGCGCTGCTGTATATCCTGGGGCCCATCGACACCCGGCTGCTGGATGAAGCGCAGAAGATCAACGAACAGATCCGCGCATCGGAGTTCGGCACCACGGCCGCCGGCATCAGGAAGTTCAGCGAACTGAACTGGCGCTTCCATGCCGCGCTGATCGGACTGGCGCGCAACGACATGCTCGCCGACGTGCACGCGCGTCTTTATGCGTCGCCCCAGTTCTCGCGCATCTTTCTCGGGCGCGGCGTCACGAACCAGGCCGAGGTCGTGGCGGAACACGAACGCGTGCTGGCGGGCCTGCGCATGGGCGACCGCCGCGCCGCGGCCGACGCCTTGCGCGACCATATCGTAGACAGCCTGGAGCGCGACGCGCGGCTTTCGCATCTGTCGGGGTCGATCCGTCGCGCGCTGCGCGGCGAGCCGCCCGTGGACGATCCGGACCCGGCCGGCAGAAGCTGAATCCATACATAAAAAACGAGGAGACAAGCACGATGAACCGACGGACATCCTTATTGGCCGGCGCGGCCTGCATCATGGGCGCGATGTCGCCCGCCCTGGCGCAGACTTATCCGGACCATCCCATTACATTGGTCGTCGGGTTCCCGCCCGGGGGCGGTGTGGACCTCGTGGCTCGACCCCTGGCGGAGCGCCTGTCCAAGCAGCTGGGCCAGCCCGTCATCGTCGAGAACCGGGGCGGCGCGGCCGGCAACATTGCCATGGACTATGTCGCGCGCGCCCGTCCCGACGGGTACACGCTGATGATAGGCAACCTGGGCATGCTCAGCGCGAACCCCTTGCTCTATCCCAATCTGAACTTCAACGTCGCGAAGAGCTTCGCTCCGGTCGCGCGCCTGGTCGTCACGCCGCTGCTGGCCGCCGTGCCCGCGAAACTGCCCGTCACCAGCATGAAGCAGTTCGTGGACCTGGCAAAGCAGGAGCCGGGCAAGATGTTCTTCGGCTCCGGCGGCACCGGCAACATCAACCACCTGGCCGTCGAACTGCTCAAGATGCAGACCGGCGCGCAGATCACGCATGTGCCCTATAAGGGCAGCGCGCCGGCCTTGACCGCCCTGGTCGCGGATGAGGTGCAACTGGTGGTCGACGGCTTGAATATCCTGCTGCCCCAGGTGAAGGGCGGCATGGCGCGGGCGCTGGCCGTCACGGGGGAAAAGCGCGCGCCGGCTTTGCCCGATGTGCCGACCATGAAAGAGGCCGGCTTTCCCGGCATGACGGTCTACGGCTGGCAGGGCCTGTTCGTCCCCGCCGGCACGCCGCAAGCCATCGTCGACAAGCTGACCGGCGAAGTGGAAAAGGCGCTCACGGATCCCGCGCTCGCCCAACGCCTGTCGGAGCAGGGCACCGACCCGGCTTTCCAGAACGCGGCGGATTTCCAGAATTACATCACCGCCGAGCAGGAGCGCTGGGGGAAGGTGATCAAGACCGCGAACATCAAGGTGGAATAGCCTGGCCCTGAGGGCCTCAGGCCCGCTCAGGCCGCTCAGGCCGCTCAGGCGCCATCAGGCCCCATAGGCCCCATAGGCCCCATAGGCACCATCACGCCGCCTTGGCCTGCGGCCGTTCGCCGGGCACGCGGGCGTCGGCCAGTTGCCGCCACACCAGCGCCGACAGCCAGGTGATCAGGCCCACGCACACGAAGGACCACATGAACGCGGGCTGCAGGTGGCGCTCCGGTCCCGCCAGCAGCGACACCAGGCCGCCGCCCACCGTCACGCCCAGGCCCATCGCCACCATCTGGAACATCGAGAACAGGCTGTTGCCCGGGCCCGCCTGCTGCGGGCTCAGCGACGTCAGCGTGACGCTGTTCATCGCCGAGTACTGCATGGAGTTGCCCAGGCCGAAGGCGGCCAGCTGCACGATCTGCAGCCACAGCGGCCAGTCGCGCGAGAACAGGGCGAAGGAAAGGATCCAGAATCCGACGAACAGCGTATTGGCGACCAGGAAGCGCGGATAGCCGTAGCGCTTGATCAAGGGCGAGACCCAGGACTTCGATATCGCGCCGGCGGCGGCCACGGGGACCAGCATCAGGCCCGAGTGCAGCGGTGTGTAGCCCATGCCCAGCTGCATCATCAAGGGCAGCAGGAACGGGACCGCCGCCGCGCCGATCCGGCCAACCAGGTTCCCGGCGATGCCGACGGTGTAGTTCCGCACGCGAAACAGGCTCAGCGGGAACAGGGGATTGCTGCGGCCGCGCGCGTGCAGGTAGTAGCCCAGGGCCGCCAGCACGCTGAGCGCGAGCAGGCCGATGGCCCAGGCGGCCTTGTTGTCGTCGGCCGGAACATCCAGCGCCGTGGAAAACGCCACCAGCCAGGTCGCCAGCAGCAGGCAGCCAATGAAGTCGAAGCGCGGCGTGTCCTCGCGCACTTGCGGCGGCATATGGCGGCGGACGGCCCACATGCCGACCAGGCCGACGGGCACGTTGATCAGGAAGATCCAGTGCCAGCTGAGCATTTCCACGAAGACGCCGCCCAGGACCGGCCCGAAGATCGGCCCGATCTGCCCGCCTATGGCGATGAACGCCAGTGATGAAATGAACTGGCTGGGCGGCACCGTGCGCAGCACCGTCAGCCGGCCCACGGGCAGCAGCATGGACGCGCCGGCGCCCTGTATCACCCGCGCCATCACCAACTGCGTGGGTGTGGCTGAGCAGGCGCACAGGAACGATCCCAGCACGAACGCCAGGATGGCGAAGAAGTACACCTTGCGGCTGCCGAAGCGGTCCGCCAGCCAGCCCGATGCGGGCATGATCATCGCCATGGTGATCATGTAGGCGACGACCACGGGCTTCAGGGTCAGCGGCGGAACGCCCAGGTCCGTGGCGATGGCCGGCAGGGCGGTATTGACGATGGTGGTATCCAGCGTCTGCATGAAAAAGCCGGCGGCGACGATCCAGAGTAAAGCGGCGTGGGAATCGGATCGGGGCATTGCGGCTCTGCGGGTGAAAAGGGAAAGCACCACAGCCTTCGATGCCCGCTTCGGGCGGATCGAGGAGCTCTGCGGTGGGTTCCGGATGGACGGGGAAGACCTCCATTCTAAAGCGCGCCGCTGAATTTCGCCTGTGGGCCGCCCGCGCCGGGGGACGCCCGTCGCGTCGGCCCTGCCTGCTAGCGCGGCAGCGCCAGGACGAGATCCGCCAGCTCCGCGGCCGGCATCACGTCCGCGTACTTGCTCGCCATATCGAACAGGTTCACCGCATGCGACACCTGCGAACGGTCGTATACGGCGTCCTGCGGCACCACCACCTTGTAGTTCAGCGCGCAGGCGTCGACCACGGTGGCGCGCACGCAACCGCTGGTCGTGCAGCCCGTGACGACCACGGAGTCGACCTGCAGCCCCACCAGGTAGCTCGCCAGCGATGTTCCCTGGAACGCGCTGGCCTGCCGCTTGGGAATCAGGATGTCGCCTTCGACAGGCGCCACGTCCTTGACGAAATCGTAGTCAGGGGCGGCCACGTCCATCACGCCCGGCACCTTGGCTTCGAACTGCCCGCGATCGTGGGCCAGCTTGGGCGCGACGTGCGGATACAGCACGGGGGCGCCGATCTTGCGGAACGCCGCCAGCAGCCGCGCGATGTGCGGCACGGCGCGCCAGCCGTATTCGCCGCAGCTGGTCGACATCGTTTCGATGGCCTGCTCGATGGGCATGGGCTCGTAGCACATGGACCGGTACTGCACATCGATCACCAGCAGCGCCGGCCGCCGGCCGATGCCGGTCGGCGCGCCCCAGCCCGCCTTGCGATAGATCTCCAGCTCGTGCTCGGGGATGATGCCATCCCACGGGCGGGCGCGTTTCTCCAGGACTTCGGTCATGTTCTCAGATCTCCACGGACGTCGCGTCGTACTGCAGCAGCCAGTCGTAGCGCGCGCGGACGGCTTCGGTCGACCATTGCTTGTTGATATAGGGCCATGCGGTGGCTTCGTCGCCCAGATCGGGGCTATGGAAGATGCCGAACATGTTCAGCGATTCCGCCTTGGTGCGGTTCGCGCGCTCAATGCGGGCGCTGTCGTAGCGCTGCAAGGCGCCGGGTATGTTGTCGGCCCCTTGCTCCAGGCAGCGCGCCAGCACATAGGCGTCTTCCATCGTCACGTTCACGCCCATGCCCAGGTAGGGCGTCATGGAATGGCAGGCATCGCCCACCAGCGTCACCTGGCCCTGCGACCAGGCGTCCAGCGGGTCGCGCACGAACAGGCCCCAGCGGAACAGGTTCTCCGAGCCGACGAACAGATCGATGATGTCCTGGTGCCAGCCTTCGAAGTCCTTCAGCGCATCGGCCAGGTCACCTTTCTCGGACCACGATTCGGTGTGCCAGGTGTCGCTGTCCACCTGCGCGGAAAAACTGACGAACATCTCGCCGTTGCGCTGGACCGGGTAGGTCGTGACGTGGGCGGTAGGGCCCACCCAGGTCGATGCCAGCGGTTCGCGATGCTGCGGCTTGAGCTTGTGCATCGGCGTCAGGCCGCGCCAGGCCAGGGCGCCGGTATAGCGCGCCGGCGCCGGGCCGAACATCGATTGCCGCACGCGGGAATGCGCGCCGTCGCAGCCGACGACCACGTCGCCTTCGACATGGCTGCCGTCATCCAGCAGCAGGCGTGCGCGGCCATCGACGGTTTCCGCGCCCACCGAGCGCACGCCGAAATGGACCGCGTCCGGCTTGAGCGCGACCACCGCTTCGTACAGCACGCGCTGCAATTCGGCGCGCAGCACCTGGATCAGCGTATGGTCGGCCTTGGAGTCCGTGTTTCCGCGGTTGTAGACCGATTTGCCTTCGCCGGTCTTCCAGTAGCGGATCAGGCGATCCTGCGGCGGCAGGTTGATGGCCTCGAGCTTCTCCTTCAGGCCCAGCGCGGCCATGACCTTGGCGCCGTTGGCCGAGATCCACAGGCCGGCGCCCACTTCGCGCAGCTCCGACGATTGCTCATAGATATCGACGTCCAGGCCTTTCTTCAGCAGCGCGAGCGCCAGCGTCAGGCCGCCCATTCCGGCGCCCGCGATGATCACATGCGTTCGAGCCCGGGTGTTCGTGGAGTCAGACATGGGTTCTCCTATTGATAATTGTGTGGGTTATGGATGAGGTCCATGACGGCCTCAAGAATCTTGACGTAGCCGGTGCAGCGGCAGATGTTGCCGCGCAGGTAATGGCGCACGGTTTCCTCGGTCGGCTTCTCGTGGCGCGCCAGCAGGGACTTCACCGCCAGGATCATCCCGGGCGTGCAGAAGCCGCATTGCAGCGCGCCGTGCGCGATGAAGGCCCGCTGCACGGGATCCAACCGCTTGCCGTCGGCCAGTCCTTCTATGGTCGTGACTTCGCGGTCATGCGCATCCGCGCACAGCGTCGTGCAGCTGGACGTCGGGTTGCCGTCCACCAGCACCGTGCATGCACCGCACACCTGCACGTCGCAGGAGCGCTTGGTGCCCTTGAGCTGCAACTGGTCGCGCAGCACGTCGATCAGCATCTCGCAGGGTTCGACCTCGACCGACGCGGGGGCGCCGTTCAGCTTGAAGTCCACGCGCATCAGGGGAATTTCGTTTTCGGTCTGGCTCATGGCAGGCACGCTTTGATGGCTCGTTCGGCAAGAACGGAAACGAGATGGCGTTTGTAGTCGGCACCGCCATGCAGGTCGTCGTGGGCGTCGATCGCTTCCGCGTCGGCAGCAATCGCGGGAGCCAGATGGCGCCAGATGTCGTCGGCGGGCAGATCGGCGGGCAGTCCGGCCGCGGCGTCCTCGGCGCGCGCCAGCCGCACCGGGCTGGCGGCGATCGCGCCGGCCCACAGGCTCAGGCGCTGCGGGTTGTCCGTCGACCAGACGGCGCCGACGCCCACCGCCGGGCGCTCGGTGTGCCCGAAGGATCGGTAGGCGGAGCGTGTGCCCGCGGATTGCGGCGCGACCTCGATGGCGACCAGGATCTCGTCATCCTCGCGCGCGGTCACGAACTCGCCCAGGTGGAAGTCGCGTGATGGGACCTCCCGTTCGCCACTCGGTCCCAGCAACACCACCCAGGCATCCAGCGCACAGAGCATGGTGGGCGCATCCGCATGCGGCTCGGCGAAGCACAGCACGCCACCCAGCGTGCCGGCGATGCGCACGCGGATATTGGCGACGTGCTCGCTGAGCTGCGCGTAGCCGGGCAGGGCATCGCGGATGATGGGATCGTTGGCGATCGTGTCATGCGAGGTCAACGCGCCTATCGATATCGTGCCATCGTCCTTCACGCGCACGCCTTTCAGCGCGGTGATCTGCTTCAGGTCGATCACGTGCTGGTATTGCAGCACGTGCGCCTTCAAGGCCACCAGCAGTTCGGTGCCACCCGCATGGAAGGTCGCGGCGTCGCCGTGCTCGGCCTTCAATGCGATCGCCTCGTCCAGGCTGGCGGGCCGATGCAGAAAGAATTTCCTGGCCCGCATCAGCCGCCTCGCTTGCCCAGGCTGGCCGCCGCGCCCAGCAGGGGCAGGGCCAGCCACCACCAGGGCGATTGCCCGTAGGCGACCGCGCCATGCGCCACGCCGACGGCGACGGCGACGTTGATGCCCAGGCGGGGCCACAGGAAGACCAGTTCGGTCGTGCCGGAGGATTTCGCACTGACCGCTTGCGCGGCGGCGGGCGCCCGCATCGAGGGCGCCTGCGCCGCGACAGGCGTCGTGGCGGACGCGGGGGCTGATGCAGTGGCCGGCCTGGCGGCAGCCGGTGTGGCTGACGATGCAGCTGACGATGTGGCTGACGACGCCGTTGCAGCCGCCGACGATGCGGCGCCACGCACGGCCGGCGCCGACACGCCATCCGCCATCGCGGCGGCGCCGGCATCCGGAGCCAGGCTGCCATCCAGATGCGCCAGCTCCGCGCGCAGGCGCGCTTCGAACTCGGCGAACAACTGCTCCGACCGTTTGCGCACGATCGGATATCCCAGCGACGCCAGCCGTCCGGCCACCTGCATGCTCGCGCTCACGTCCAGCTTGCACAGGACATCCGAACCGTCGCGCTGCTCGTCCAGGTTCACCACCATCCGCACGTCGATGGTCGTCCCCGTCGCCTTGTCGGTGCCCAGCGCCTTCAGCGCCACCTGCCGCTCGATCTCATAGGACTCGATCTCGATCTGCGTGGGCACTTCCAGCTTGAACGGCCCGATCTTCTGCCGCATGACGGCGGAGAAGGTCTTGAGTTTTTCGACCTCGACCACGTTTTCGCAGCCGGGTATCAGCGTGGCCACCCGCTTGACGTCGAAGAAAATGTCCCACAACTGCGAGGCGGTCGCGGGCAGCAAAGCGTCGATTCTGAAATCCATGGCGTCGTTGTCTGGTTATCGGTGTTGTCAGGACTGCTGGCCGCCATCATGTCCGGCATGATGGCGCCGCGGCCGGTCACTTCTTGTCGGTCAGGTTTTCGTCTTGGGCGGTCAGCGCTTTGTCCCGCAACGCGCGCCAGACGCGCTCCGGCGTCAACGGCAGCTCCTTCAGCCGTATCCCCCATCCCTGGAACAACGCATTGGCCACCGCTGGCGCCACGGGCAGGATCGCGCCTTCGCCGCCGCCACGCGCACCGAACGGCCCGGGGCCGTCGCCGCTTTCGATCAGCGCCGTGCCGACGTGGTCCGGCACTTCCTCCATCGTCGGCACCTTGTAGTCGAACAGCGTCCCGTTCACGACCTGGCCGTCTTCGTAGATGTATTCCTCGGACAGCGTGTGGCCCAGGCCCATCACCATGGCGCCTTCGTCCTGGCCTTCCGCCGCCTTGGGGTTGATCACATGGCCCAGGTCGGCCGCGCCGCCCGCCCGCAGGACGCGGATCGCGCCGGTGCCTTCGTCCAGCCCGATCTCGAAGGCGCCCGCGCCGGTTTCCCAGAACAGCGGTTGCAGCTTGAACGCGCCGTCCTTGGTGTTCGGGTTCACGCGTCCCACGCCCAGGAACTCGCCGGCCGCCATGCCGTGGAAGCGCCGCAGCAGCTCGATGAAGGGCATCTGGCCATTCGGCCCTTCGACCGCGCCTTCCACCAGCGTGTAGTCATCGGGCGACCCGCCCAGCTCCTGCGCGGCGATATCGCGCACCTGACGCAGGATGTCCTCGCAGGCGAGCTGCACCGCCAGGCCGATGATCACGGTCGAACGGCTCGCACCCGTGCCCCAGTCATAGGGCGCTTGCAGCGTATCCGGCTGCGCGACGGCGATCATCCTCAATGGCTGGTTCAGGGTCTTCGCGGCGATGATGCGCAGCACGCCCCGGCTGCCTTGCCCGATCTCCACCGTGTTCGCGGAGACATTCACCGAGCCATCCGCGCGCAGCCGCACGATGGCGCCGCCGATAGGCATGATGCCCGGGTCGGTCGCACCGACCGCGACGCCCAGCCCGCGCCGGCCCTGGTAGGCGGGTTCCGGCAGATTCTTCAACGTATCCACCGCCGCGCGCAGCGACCGCCGCATATCGATGTCCAGCGGACGCAGGTCGTGCTTGATCGTCTCGCCTTTCTGCGCCAGGTTCAACATGCGGAACTCGATGGGGTCCATGCCTATCGCATCGGCAATGATGTCCATCTGCGATTCCGTCGCCCACACCGCCTGCGGCCCGCCGATCGAGCGGAAGGCCGCGCCCGGCACGGTGTTCGTATAGACGCCGATCGCTTCCAGGCGCAGATTGGGTATGTGGTACGGCCCGATGGCGCGGATCGCGGCCTTCACGGCGATCGCCGGCCCGGTGTCCGCATACGCGCCGCCATTCAGCACCGCGCGCACCGTCTTGGCGACGATCCTGCCGCCGGCATCGACGGTGGTCTTCAAGGTCACTTCCGCATCCAGCCGCCGGCAGGTCAGCATCGATTCGGCGATCGTCAGGCAGACGCGCACGGGCGCTTGCGCTTTCCACGACAGCGCCGCCACCAGCGGATCGATCTTCACCGACGCCTTTCCGCCGAAGCCACCGCCGACGTAGGGCGAGTGCACCCGCACGCAGGCCAGCGGTATGCCCAGCGTCTCCGAACATACGCGTTGGATCGCGGTAGGCGTCTGGCCACCGCTCCAGATTTCCAGCGAACGCGGTGTCCAGTGCGCCAAGCAGACATGGGGCTCCATCGCGTAGTGGAACACCATCGGGAAGGTGAAGGTGTCCTCGAACACCTTCACGTCGCCCTGGAACGCCTGGTCGACGTCGCCGCTTGCATAGGACCACTGCTGGAACTGGTTGGTCCCCGGTACCGGCGTGCAATGGCCCCGGAAGTAATAGTCCTTCAGGACCTCCATGTCTTCATGGACCAGTGCCGCGCCCTCCGCCAATGCTTCCTGCGCGGTAGTGGAGTGCGGCAGCGTTTCATAGCTGACGACGATGGCGTCCAACGCCGCTTCCGCAGTCGCCTCATCGACCGCCGCCACCGCGGCGACCGGATCGCCCACGTAGCGCACCTTGTCCAGCGCAATCACCGGGCGGTCGCGCAGGGACAGGCCCCAGCGGATCTCGCTGCCCGGCATATCCTTCAGGTCCTCGCCCGTCAGGATGGCGACGACGCCGGGAATCGCCAGCGCGGCGCTGGTGTCCAGCCTGGCGATGCGGGCGTGCGGCACCGTGCTGCGCAGGATCTTCCCGTGCAGCATGTTGGGCACTTCCACATCGCTGGCGTACACCGCCGTGCCGGTTACCTTCTCCAGGTAATCGGCGCGCGGCTCCGCGCTTAGGGAGAACTGAGGCTTGGCATGCATGAGGTGGTCCGGGCCTGAGTGGTGTATGGATGCGTCGGCGTCAGTCTTCGAGCGAAATCTTCGAGCGCGCGATTACGTCCTTCCACAACGCCGTTTCATCGGCCTGACGCTTCACGACGGCCTGCGGCGTGCTCGACGCGGGTTCCACGCCCACGGCGCCCAGGCGTTCCTTGACTTCCTTGGACGCCATCGTTTTCGCGATCTGCGGCACGACCTTGTCGATCACGTTCTGCGGCACGCCCTTGGGCGCGTACAGCGCGAACCAGGTCACGGCCTCGAAGCCGGGCAGCACCGTTTCCGCGAGCGTGGGGACATCGGGCAAGGCTTCCGACCGCTTGGCGGTCGTCACGGCCAGCGCCTTCAGCTTGCCGGTCTTGATGTACGACAGCACCGCGGGCCCTTGCTCGATCGCCATCACCACGCGTTCGGCGATCAGGTCCACCACCATGGGCGAGCTGCCCTTGTACTGGACGGGAAACACATCCACGCCAGCCCGCTGCTTGAACAGCTCCATGAACACATGCTGCGACGTGCCCGTGCCAGCCGACCCGTAGCCGAACTTGCCCGGGTTCTTTTTCAGGTAGGCGATCAGTTCCTGGATGTTGTTCACCGGCAGCGACGCCGGCACGACCACGTAGGAAGGATTGAAGCCCAGGATCGAGACGGGCTCGATCTTCTGGTAGACGCCTTCCATGCGCTTGCTCAGCAGCGGCAGGATCGAAAACATCGACGATGCGCCGATCAGCATCGTGTAGCCGTCCGCCGGGGCCCGCGATACATAGTCCGCCCCGATGATCCCCGACGCGCCGGCGCGGTTGTCCACCACGGTGGATTGACCAAGCTCGCTCAGCCCCGCCGCCACCGACCGCGCGTACAGATCCGTCGCGCCGCCGGGCGGGTAGGGCGCCACGATCGTGATGGGCTTGCTGGGATACGTATCCGCCGCCTGGGCCGTGCCCATCAGGCAAATGCCGCACGCGAGGGCCGTGAAAGCCTTCTTCCAACCTGAGTTGCTCATTGTTTACTCCCCTTGAAAGTGGTCCTGGCGTGGCGTGGGCAACGCCTGTTCGTTCGAACGTTCTGTTCAGAAGAACTGTATTCTGCGGAACGGTACGCTACAATGTCAACTAGGACATGCACTAAATCGAGCAAAAAATGTCGGAAGAACCGGAAAGCGACACCAAGGCCGGTGGCGTCGCCGCGGTGGAACGAGCGATCGCCATACTCAACGCCTTCCGCGCGGGGGACAGCTCCCTGACGCTGAACGAGCTCGCGCGTCGGACCAAGATGTACAAGAGCACCATCCTGCGGCTGCTGACCACGCTGGTCCAGGAGCACTGCATCGTGCGCCTGGACGACGGCAGCTATCAGCTGGGCTCGATGCTCTTGCATTGGGGCGGGCTCTATCAGTCGGCCTTGCGCCTGGACGACCACGTGCCGCCCATCCTGCGTCGCCTGGTGCAGGAAACGGAAGAGGGCGCTTCGTTCTTCACGCGCGAAGGCAATCACCGCGTGTGCCTGTTCCGCGTCGACTCGCCGCGCTCCATCCGCGATCACATCCGCACCGGCGACCTGGTGCCGCTCGACAAGGGCGCGGCCGGGCGCGTGCTGACTGCCTTCGATCCGACGATGACGCCGCCGTCCAGGACGCCTGAGCAGCCTTACATCATCACGGTCGGCGAACGCGAGCCCGATATCGCCGCCATCGCGGCGCCTGTATTCGGCCCGCAGAAGAACTTGCGCGGCGCGCTGGCCCTGTCCGGTCCGGCGGCGCGGTTCTCGGTCGAGCTGCTGCCGTCCATGTCCGCCCGCCTGTTGGCGGCAGCCGCCGACCTGACGCGCCGGTTGGGCGGGGATGCATCGATCTTCGATAGCTGGCAGGCCAAGAGCCGGCCTGCCGCGTTGGGAGAAACCGCCAGTTGATCGCGCGCGCCATGCGTGGCGCGCGGTGTTTGGCGTTGTCTTGCGATGTCGTTTCCGCGTAGCGTCAAGCGTGACGCTCAACCCGCATCTCAGGATGAACGACTTCGCCATCCTGCAGAATCTGCGTATCGTCCAGCCAAAGACTGCACTGCCGCATCGGCAGATCCAGATGGCAAGCCGTATCGTTATCCCCGCCCACTTCCAGGTTGGGCCCGAGCGAAAACAGCACATTCCCATAGAACGCCAGCGCATTCATCACATGCTCGGTCGGCAGCTGCCGCGTCACGGCGAACTGATACCACCGCGCGTTCTCGTTCAGCCCCCAGCCGATATGGGAGATCGCATAAGCCCGATCATCGTGGAAGCTCTTGATGTAGCTGTCGATCAGCTGCGCATCCATCCCTGACCCGGATATGTCGGTGACATAGCCATTCTTGATCTTCAGCGTCACCGCCGATTCCACGTACTTCTTGAACGCGCAGAGCACATCGCCCGGTTGCAGCACCACCGTGCCGTTCACCCCGCCATCATTCCCCTGCGTGAACGAAAATCCAGAAGGAAAGTGATCCCAGCGCCCGGGCTCGTAGGTATACCCGTACTCGGAAATCACCGGATACTGGCCTAGTTCGTAGGTCACGTCAGTGCCAGCCGCAGAGGTAAACCGCAGCTGCTTCGCCTTCTCCATAATCTGCTTCGCATACTCCACCCGCCGCCGCAGGTCTTCCGTCGGGAACATCTGCTTAAGCACATGGAACGGCTCCATCACCCGAAGGATCCGCACCCCCGCCGCCTGAATCTCCGCCTGTTCCCGCGAAAACAGCAGGCCCACCATATCGACCACCATGTCGGCGGACTTCAGCGTCTTCATCGCCAGCTCATTGCCCACCAGGGGATGGCGACCCTGCACCCCCACGGCATTCTGCTGCTCGCGGCGCACGTTCAGGTTAAAGGCCTTTGCGCCCAGCCGCTGCGCGGCGGCCATTAAGGCATAGGCGTTGTCCTGCCATTCATCCTCGGCCGTCAACACGATCACCGTCTCGCCGGTCTTCACGCGGCACAGCGATAGTTCCTTGGTGAAGAGCTCCAGTACTTCCGCATCGAGTTTCAATCGCGGTCCCCTCTATGTTTGGAAAGTGTGCGGCTAGCGATGCCTGGACAGAATGCCGGCCAGCGCTTGTTTGAATGCGTCGAAGTTCTCGGCCTGCATCTGGTGGCCGACGCCGGGCAGGCGGACGGCGTGCAGATCGTTGCGTAGCTGCTTCATCTCGGCGATGTCCTCGTCAGATACCACGCCGCCTTCACCGGCGCAAAGCAAGGAAACGGGCTCCTTGGTCTTCGCCAGATCCGCGAAGATATCCTGGTCATGGAAGTCGTCGTAGGCCACGTGCACCGCGCGTTCATCGCAGGTGGATAGCCATTCGGCGCGCAGCCGCTGCAAGTCTTCCGGCCATGGGGCGGCTTTGCTCCGTTGTATCGCTTCCAGCGCTTCGCCGCGATGCGCGGCTTTAAGGAGATCGACGGTCCGGGCCTTCGGCACGGGGTAGGGGCGACGGTCGGGTCCGCTAGTGGGCGGATCAATCAGCACCAGGCCGCCGAAGATGTCCGGCTCGTTCCCCGTCGCACTTGCCGCCACACGTAGCGCGATCCGGCCTCCCATGGAGTGCCCAAGCATGATGGGATGCTGGAGTTTGCGGGTCTGGATAAAGGCAATCACGTCCCGCGAGCAGGCGTCCACGCCATAGTCCAGGTGCGGGCCCGCCTCGCTGAGCCCCCGACCACGGACGTCGAGAACATAGCAGTCATGCCGTTCAGCCAACCAAGCGCCCACGTGGCTCCATAGGATTGCGGGGCTGACGATGCCAGGGATGATCAACAGCGTCGGGCCATCGCCCGGAAAGTGCAGGTAGTGCTGCCGGATTCCGTTCGCCTGAACGTGCGCGCCTAGTCCGTGAGTCACAAATCTTCCTGGGCAGCTGTGGCTGCAAGCTGTGTAGGGCCGTGCGTGGCTGCAAGCATCGCGCACCACTCATCATGCGTTTCGTCAAACAGAACGTAATTCTATCAAGCAGAAAGCGGCTGTCAAGGTGTTAGGCCGTTGCGTATACGCCCCATTTCCTTTTGAAAAATAGCTCTAGCGTGGGAGCGAGCATTGAGCATCCGTATCCTCTTGCATAGGATGTGAACAAATGTCGCAGTAAGTATGGAAAGGTCAGGGCGGGCGGATCCACTCAACTATCGAGGACAGCAGTGATTTATCAGTGCGGCGGTTGCGGCAAAACGACCTTCGAGACGACGTGCACTGCATGCGCGCCGGCTCGGCCCGCTGCTGATGCATCCACCTCAGCGCCACCGCAGCTCACTCCGCTCGATCCCTCCTTCTACTCCGAATTCCAGTATCAGTCCAAGGGCTTCATCATGGACTTCTTCGGGAAGAAGAAAGAGCAAGCCCAACTCAATAATCTGCTGAATAGCGTATTGAGAAAGTATGCCGAGCTGAAGACCCCGTACTTCACCAGCTTCATCCACAGCATCTCTAGCCACACCGCCGAAATCGACGACGCCACCCGGCCACGGCCCACGATGGATGGTGCATATTCAGATCGCGAGCGATTTAGGGAAGCGCTGCTCCGCAGAGGCTTCAGCGAGCTGTGGGGCCTTCTTGCTTTGCTCGACGAGTTGCGCCTGGACCCGGCTTTCAAAGCAGAAATTCTAACCATAGTTATCGCGTGAGGGATTGCGATGGGTGCCATCCATGATGAAGTACGAGCGTGGTTGCATCGGCAAGCCGACTGGATACAGGAGGCTGCGGACCGACTGCTAAAGAAAGGGAGATTAGACCGCAGCGATATCGCCGATTTGCATGCACTTATCAAAACAGAGGCAGGCCGAGTAGTTACGAAGACGCGCCCATTTCATGAGCTACTCAAGGACGTAACCGCTGGGTCAGATGTGCGCCTGCGCAGCATCAGCCAAGTGAAGGGTATCGAGAACCTGTCTCCCGCGCATCCGTTGTTGTTTGGAGACGGAAACTTAACTGTGGTGTACGGCCATAACGGCTCAGGAAAGTCAGGCTATACGAGGCTACTTAAAAGGGCATCAGGCAAGCCTCGGGCGCAGTTGCTATACGCGAATGTTTTTGAAGCGGTGCCAGCGGAACAAAAGTGTCAAATCGAGTACTCCAGCCAAGGCAAGCTGGAGTCCTCAGAATGGCATGCTGACGGAGCACCGATCGATGCGCTGATTTCGTTGGATGTCTTTGACAGTGATGAAGCTGCGTTCTATCTTCGCAGCGAAAGTAGCGCGTCTTATACGCCGCCGCTTGTCGCAATGTTCGTCGCGCTAGCCGCGGCGTGCGACGATGTGAAGCGGCTTCTCGAAGAGGATCAAGATCGAGACGTTTCGGCCCTGCCTGCGGCCCCGGCAGAGTATGCAGGATCGGCGGCAATACTGAGCTACAACAGCCTGAAGCCCACGCTCGACGCGAAAGCTCTGGACGCCATTGTCCGTTGGTCGGATGACGACGCCGCGCAACTGCGCAGTCTGGGAGAAAGGTTAAATGCCTCAGATCCTGCTGGTTTGGCTCAGGCTAAGCGAAACGCCGAACTCGCAACCCGTCGCATCGTCGATAAAATATTTCAAGCTGGCGTAGCCTACAACGTCGACGCGCTGGCGGCAATCCGAGGTCTGCGGCAGAGTGCCGATATCGCCAGAAGAGCTGCCGTTGATGCGGCCCGGGTTAATTCGGCCAAGCTGGATGGGGTTGGTGAAGATTCATGGCGCGCGCTGTGGCGAGCTGCGCGCGCCTACTCTCAATTGCCATATCCCGATCGGGATTTCCCCGTTACGGAAGACGCGCGGTGTGTGCTTTGCCATCAACCATTGGATGAAGAGGCTGCGCACCGCCTTCAAGAGTTTGAAGCTTTTGTCCAAGGTGCTGTTGAAGCGGCGGCCGAGCGGGCAGAAACATCGTACCAAGGCGCCCTAAATGCCTTGCCAGAGCCCGCGCAAGTTGAATTTTATCGTGCTCAACTTCAATCCGCCGGTCTCACAGATCCAGGTTGGGATGCGTACTTAGATGCTTACTGGAAGGCCATTGCGGTGACCCGGCAAGCATTAATTGCACACGAGCTAACGGAGGCTGCGCAACCCGCCCCAGATAGTCAAGATGCGTGCGCCAAGCTCACATTTTTTGCAAAAAAACTTGAGGCGGAAGCGTTGCAGTTGGATAAGGACGCAAAAGACTTTGATCGGGGCCTAGCGAAGCGGCAGAAGACGGCCTTGGAAGGGAAGTTTTGGGTTTGTCAACAGGCAGAAGCGGTGCGTAATGAAATATCTCGATTAAAGCGAGTGGACGCTTTGGATAAACTAAAGGCGTTTGCAAGTTCGCGGCCGGTGACCGCGCAGGCCGGCGTCGTAGCAGAACAGGCCATTACCCAGGCGTACGTTGCGAGATTCAATGCAGAACTGAATAAGCTCGGTGCAGGCCGAATCCAAGTGGAGCTTGTGAAGTCCAAGATGGAGAAAGGCAGTGCAAAGCACCGCCTTCAGTTGAAGTCAGCTAAGGGGAAACAGCCGCTCGAGCAAGTTCTAAGCGAGGGTGAACGTCGCATCATTGCCCTGGCAGCATTTCTAGCCGATGTAGGTGAAAAGCCAACTCCTGCTCCATTCATTTTCGATGATCCGATCTCCTCGCTAGATCATGACTACGAGTGGGCTGTAGCGAAACGGCTGGGAGAGTTGGCCAAGACTCGCCAAGTCATTGTCTTTACACATCGCTTGTCCTTCTACGGTGCGATGGAGGACGTTGCTAAAAAAGTCGGCGAACCCGTGAAGGGGAAGGGCTTCTTCCAGACCTGCATTGAAACCTATGCTGGCAAGGCGGGGCAGCCGGCGCATCAAGCGACCTGGAACGCCAATACTACGGCTGCAAACAATTTGCTGATCGAACGGCTGAACGCTGCAGCGCGCGCCGGACAAGAGGGTGGCGGAAACGAGTATCGAGTGCGGGCGCAAGGTATTTGCAGCGATTTCCGTAAGTTGCTTGAACGCACAGTCGAAGATGATCTTATTTATGCCATAGTGAAAAGACATAGACGCAGCGTCACCACGGAAAATAAGCTGGCGGCGCTCCCTATTATCGAGGCGGCAGACTGCGATCTGATCGACCGCCTCATGACGAAATATTCCTTCTATGAGCATAGTCAGTCAGACGAGGTTCCAGTGCCAATACCGGAAGAAAAAGAGTTGCGCGCAGATCTGGAGGAATTGAGGCTATGGCGAAAGGGATTTGTGGAGCGACGTAAAGCAGTTCTAGCATAATCGCAGTGCATAGTTCCTTTGTCATGCTCGTGTGCACCCGTCCCGTCAGCGATGCACAGCGGGATGCGCAGATATACCGAGAAATCTACATATTCTCTGGCCTATGGGTGCTTGGGTTGCCCGAATTTGTGAATCAGCCTTCCGGAGCGCTAGTTTGGTCGAAATGCAGAACGTCACGGCACTAATCAATACATTCCAATCCCGATATCACGCGGAAGAAAAGGACCGGGTTTGGGAACGGCTCAGCCACAAGATCCGTACTTTTTGGCAAGAGCGCGTCTTGCCTAATACTCACGATGCGCTGAGCGACGCGGAATGCGACGAGATTATCCGTATACTAGATCGTAACGGCAAAGGCAATACGAAGAGCGACGAAGCCGTCGCCCGGGTCATGGTGCCTCAGGGCGCATGGCGCCGCATGTTCAATGAGCTCCATTCCAATTCGGCGCTCGGCCAACTCGTTCATGCCGTTCTAAGCGAAACAGACGATAGAAGAAAAGCTGCGCTCATTGACGACCTCTACCGCAAAAACGAAGGCCAGAGAAACAATCTCACCGGTCCAAGTGGCAATACCATTGGCGCGTTTCTGGCTGCCTATGATCCAGTAAACAATCTCTCCATCATTTCGCTTAAGGACCGCCGGGCTATCATTGAGTTTTTGGGTCTGTCTACCCCATTCGATTGGGCTGCGTCCTCCATCGGGACTCGTATCGTCGAAACCAACAAAATTATCCTTCAAGGCATGCGTCGCCTGGGGCTATTGGGTAGTGCTCGTACAATTGGAGTCTTCTTTTATTCGCCTGACGTGAAAGCACTCTGGAAAGGTGAAGATACGGTCAAGCGCACCGATAAAACCGCCGTTAGCGTTGTCGTGCCGACAGCCCCTGATGAGGAAGAAGAGGTCAACGCGGACACCATTCGCGAGTCGATGCAGATACAAGGTCTTGTCGCAAGAATAGGTGAGACGATGGGGTTCAGGATCTGGCTCCCAAGAGCTGACCGCGGCCGAGTATTGAAGGTTTGGCAGCCGGAGCCAGACGTGTTACTCGACGACCTGCCGCTCAACTACGATAGCAGCACGATGAAGACAGTCGAACAGATCGACGTGCTGTGGCTCCGCAAACGTTCTATCGTTCGGGCCTTCGAGGTCGAACATACGACCTCCGTATACTCCGGGCTGTTACGAATGGCTGATCTGGTTGCCTTGCAGCCGAATATCTCGCTCAAGCTTCACATTGTGGCGCCGATCGAAAAACGGGAGAAGGTGCTCCAAGAGATCATGCGGCCAGTTTTTTCGCTATTGGAGGGACGTGCATTAAAAGAAATGTGTACGTATCTATCCTACGACCACATCAAGAACATTGGGGAGTTGAGGCATTTGGGAAGAATGTCGGATGAGGTTATTGAGGACTACGAAGAGATTGCGGAGTGATGAGGCGGCACTACGCCTGTGAGCACCCCTGTCAAGTGGGCAACGGCCGATAGAGGTCCGGAGCATGGGTTAGCCGGGGCATGTACTGCACCGGCGAGCCGCCACCCAGCGTTTCATGGGGGCGGTAATGGACGAGCCCAGCTCGGCGTGCCTCACCGTAAGGCAATGCGCTCCTCGGTGTACTTCGATCTCTTCATGGCTCAGACCCTATTACATCGTGAAGTTGCGACGGGTTCTCTCATTCAAAACTGGACTAAAAACCGAGGTGGGGTCCTTCCTGGAAGAGGCGTGGAATTAATTGCATGGGCCCTAAAGTTTCAGCTGTAACAGCCGTTCATAGGATATGTTTGCTTGAAGTGTTCGCGCAACCTACAAGCATTAAAGATGTTTTATTTCAAAACTTTTAGTATACACTCGCATGAAAGTATTCATCAGCTGGTCTGGGGCTATTAGCCACCGTGTCGCGGTGGTGCTTCGCGAGTGGCTACCATCGGTCATTCAAAGTGTCGAGCCATACGTGTCTTCAGAGGACATTGATAAAGGGGCTCGATGGTCTACTGACATTGCAGGCGAATTGCACGCATCGGCCTATGGCCTCATATGCCTCACTCCGGAGAATGTGGCTGCACCTTGGATCAACTTTGAAGCAGGCGCACTTGGTAAGAGTATTGACAAAGGCCGCGTTAGCCCCTTTCTGTTCCGACTCAAGCGATCTGAAGTGGAAGGCCCAATTCTGCAGTTTCAGTCGACCGTGTTGGAGCGTAGCGATGTATTCAAGTTACTCGAGTCGATTAATGACGCTTGCGGCATTGAGGGGCTTGAGTCTTCGAGGCTAGAGAAATCCTTCTCCGTGTGGTGGCCTCAGCTTGAAAAGCAACTCAACGAGATTCCGGAGGAAGAAAGGGCATCGGATCGCCTTCCAGAAGCAGCGGGTGAGCCCCCCGACGCTGAGACTTCCCGCGTGCTGGAGGAGATTCTCGAGCTGACCCGTAATAATCACAAACTACTGCGGTCCCCCGAAGCCTTATTGCCTCCCGAGTACATTCAGCATGTAGTGCGTCGGTCGTCCCGTAGGGAAGATCTCAGCGTCATCACTAGGACATTCGATGGCCAGGTTCAAGAAATTAATCCGGAGGCAATACGAGACTTAGTCGAAAGATATCGCGACGTACTGAAGTTTCTCGGAATGGTGAAGACTGACCTAGATGATCATCCGGCTTGTCGCGAGGTGATACGCCTAATCAGAATAATGGACGTCCCCTTGCGCTACATTGCCCGCGAACTTGGTCTACGCCTGCCCCGGGAGATAATTAGCGAAAAAGAGGAGTTTTAGTGATTTTCATGTGCGTGAGGGAGAACCTCGAGCCCAATGTCGTGACGGAGGCGCTTAAAAGAAGTTGTGAGGTCATCTCACCGCCGCGAGACGACCAACCTCGGTAAGATTACGGCGTATCGCTCGGGCTGGCCTGCGAGGCGTTCGATGTCAGCCAAACTGGTGTCACTCGTGGCCAAAGCCTATGCTGATACCGATTAGCTACCGCGCCTGACGGACAATCGTCGCCACTGTGAGGCGGGCTGTGCTTCCTACCCCTGCGTAATGTTCGCGGTTTCGGGCGGAATAACATCTGCATGGATTGGGTCTACCGCGAGCTCGAGTTGAATTTATGGATCAAACCGCGCAACGGCTGACTCGCCAAGCGTCCCACCTTTAAGCGGTGCCGACCCAAGCCAACTAGGTATGGTCGATGGACGTCACGCACGCCCAATTTGGGTACGGACATAGTCCGGGTGCTGAACGCAATCGACAGCTTCAATCGCGAGGCGCTGGGCATTGAGGTCGACTTCTCTCCCGCTCCGATCGCATGCCCCGCACGCTCGAACAAATGATTGGCTGGCGTGGGAAGCCCTTAACGCTACGAAGGGCTGTCCCAATATCACTGGGCGGCTGGATCACGTGTAGCGCGTCACCGCGGAGTGGGTGCGATCCCACAATCACGAGCGCCCACATATAGTCCTTGACGGGATTGCACCGGCTAACCTTTAATTTTCAGCATCCGAATCATATTCTTCTGCTTTTCAGGGATACTGAAAAGATGAATTCCCAGTTCCCGACCTTTGTCTGGAAAAATCATCGCGAACATTTGCTCATCGTCGACGCCGTAGGCAGCAACAGCCGCACCGGCAAAAATAGCGCCGTCGGCGACTCGCTTCAAAATGTTGAATTTAGGTCTTGAGTTACGACGCTGCCATTGAAGATAGCCAGATATGGTAATCGAGTCGATTCGAAAAGGCTGTCCTTCGCCAACTTTTGCGTAGACCTTGTCTGCGCGTACATCCAATGTATGCGTGTGTGGCCATGCTGGGCCTACGGAACAGTCACCTTGCTCGCGCAGTCCGTACGGAAACGTATGAAGGACTGTTTCTGCAGGCTCCAGCGCGTAAAGGATTTCTGTGGATCTTAGTAAGACGGCGTGTTTGTATTCGCCGAACGTCGAATACACTTGGTGTGTAGAGCCGGTACGGTCATAGAGTTGCTCCCCATCAGCAATGGTAAAAAGCGTAGGGCACCCGGGTGCACATGTAATGGATAACTTGTACTGCGGCCAACACAGGAGATTGGCCGAGAACTGACTGAGGAATTCGCTCGGTGTACCAACGCCGGGAAAATCCTGGAAATCATTTTCAATTCGATTTTCCCAAGGCTGCAATGTATAGAGATCGACGCCATGCGAAACGGCCTTTTTGCGGGCGCCGTCCGTATATCCTGAAGTTGAAAATATGGCCTTATGAGTCACCTTAGGCATGTCGTTCAATTTGAGGATTAGTTGCTCTACTGTACTAACAGAAAGCGGCTTGCTCTCGTGCTTTACCTCCGAGGCTTTAAACGCGGATATTTCTCCGTTGTCGTCGACGATTGTTACTGTTACGTCGACGTCCCTCTCCTTCTCGGCTGCTTCGTCCAGAACCATGTCGCCGATTGTGACGTCTATTGCGTTCGGGTCATAGCGGAGACAACACAGGCCAACCAAATACTGCACTAACATCGGCGTGAGCATGATGACGGGTAGTCCGGGACAGGGGTATACATTATCGCTCAGGCCAACTTTTTCTCGATCGGGAGGTACAACCGACTGAAGTGGGTTGTCGAATTGCCCCCATCCTGATCACTCACCGCAGACGTCCTTTCCACTGGACATGGGCGCTGCAATGCTGGTAGTCGGGATGTGCAATTAGTGGAGCAGAGCCGATGTCTGAACGTCAGACTGACAAGAATGTGAGCAGCTTAAGGTGGCCACGACCAGCCGTTCAACTGGTGTTCGACCGTCAGCGGCAGTCCGACGCTAACAGATTTGGGGGCCCGACTAATGTTGATAGCCCGAACTCTTCGGTGATCCATGTGTCATTTTCAGAGGCTGTCCGCATTGCCACTGCGAATGCTCTGCCAATTCCCAGGAATGAAGCGGCCACCTATAAGCGGGACCAAGATGACTTCGCTTGGAGCAGCACCCGGAGGACAGCAGAGACGGCACGGCATGCATTAAGGCTCGGTGGGCTTACACGTTATCGAACTGGGGGGTGTACCAGCCGGGATATGTCACTCTTACGGCAAGACGACAAGTACTTGGGACAGCAAGGCCCCATCGCTGGGTACTTGCACGGACTCTCGGTAAGAGACGGCTTTCGTGGGCTGGCGCTTGGCGTCTGCGCGATCAACTGGTGTACGGAGGTTGTGCGCCTCGATCATCGCGAACATCTAAGGCTCGATTGCGAACTGAAGAATGTCAGTCTATGCGCCAATTACGAGTTGATGGGCTTTGTGTGTGTTGGCACGAAACCTTTCTCTAGTGGTTAGTACAATCCCTCTACGAGTTGGCTATTTCCTTGTCTTGTGAAACTGTGCCGGGCGATGCTCAAAACCGTAAGTTGCCGGTGCTTCTGGGTGAGCTTTCTGGGTGGTACAGCCTTTCTTCAGCTTGATTCCACGACGATTGCGCGCTTAAGCAGCGCAACATTCAATCCAAGGCGAGCAGCCTACGCACTTCAACTGCCGCGGCTTCGACCGGTGAGATGATAGGGACCGTGAACCTCGGCGCCAGCTTCGCCGCCGCCGCGGACAAGGGACCACCGCCTATCACGACAGCAGCGGCGCCATCCATCTCAATGCATGCGCGCACGGCCTGCGCCAGTTCCTCTTCCTGCTGTCCAGGCTTACTCGCCAGCGCCAAAGGGTCGCTCGCCGCGAGCCGCGTGCCGGTGAAGAGCGCCGTCAGCCCCAGTCGCTCAACAGCCCCCGCTATCGAGGTTCCAAGGCCCGGCGTTGTCGTCGCCACCCCGAATCGGCGGCCACCCTCGGCCGCCAGGCGCAAGGACGCCACGCCCAAGCCGGTCACGGGGATGGTCACCGCGGCGCGCAGGGCGTCCAGACCTGGATCACCGAATGCGCCCACGATGATGGCCGACACTTCATCGGCCCTTTCGGTGCCTATCCTGAGGACTTCTTCGGCGGCGATGGCAAGGTCGGCGGGCGTCGTGATCATGGGCGCGCCGCGCTTTGCCGTCTCGCTTGCCATGGCGATTGCCGCCGGCAGGGCAGCGCGCAGGATGCCGTGCATCATCGACGTGGTGGCTTCCGACGAGTTGGGGTTGATCAGCAGGATGGGGCGCATATCGAGGCTGGGATATCAGGGCGGCGTTTGGTCCGCGGGCGCGCCGGCGCTTACAGCAGCCTGACGCGCTGCCCACATGGCGCTCAAGGTTGCCACTGGATCCTTGGGCGGGGCGGCGACACCCGGCCTCAAGCGTGTCTCGATCAGCGAAAGATGGGTGCGCATGCTTCGTGCCGCGGCGGCGCCGTCGCCCGACAGCAGGGCCGTGAAGATATCGCGGTGCTCGTCGCAGGCGCATTGCGATGCCCGCGCCGGCTCGAACACCGCCACCAGCATGGACGTCCGGCTGACCAGTTCCTGCACCTGTTGCAGCACGAAGGCGCTGCGCGTGGCCTCTGCCAGCAGGACATGAAACTCCGCCGACAGCCGCACCGATTCCGCGCGGTCGCCGCCTTCCTGGGCTGCATTTTCGCTGTCCAGGTGCGCCTGCAGGCGCTCGATATCCTGCGCGCTCAAGCTCGACGCCAGATGGCTGGCGATGCCTCCTTCGAGTATGCGCCGCGCCTCATAAATCTCGCGCGCCTGCGCCAGCGATGGGGCCGCGACAAAAGCGCCGCGATTGCGGATCAACTCGATAAGCTGGTTGCTGCCCAGGCGCAGCAGGATCCTGCGCATGCGCTCGCGGCTTACTCCGAAGACCTCGGCGAGCGCGGTCTCGCGCAGCGGCGAACCGGGCGCCAGTTCTCCCGCAAGCAGTGCGCGGGAGATGGTTGCGTAGATCGCCTCTTCCTGGTCTTTCATGAGAGAAATGCTATCAATGCGGGTGGTGGTGGCAAGGGGGCAGTGGACGGCGGCTCACCCGGCATGGCTCAACCAGTGCCGGGCGATCTGTTCGCGCGTCGCCACCCAGGCGCCGCCGGATTCCACGATGTGCCGCAGGATACGCTCCAACGCGCCCATGCGCGCCGGCCGGCCTATCATGCGCAGGTGCAGGCCGATCGACAGCATGCGCGGCTGCGTCGCGCCTTCACGGCTCAGCCAGTCATAGGCCGCGCAGACGTAGTTGGCGAACGCGTCGCCCGTGTCGAAGCGCTGGGTGTTCTGGAATTGCATGTCGTTGGTATCGAAAGCGTAAGGCAGCACCACGTGGCGGCGTCCCGCGACCGGCAGGATGTAGGGCGTGTCGTCGTTGTAGGCGTCGCTGTCATACAGGAAGCCTGCTTCGGCGAGCAGTCGACGCGTGTTCGCCGACGGATTGGAGCGCGTGTGCCAGCCGACGGGGGCGCGTCCGGTGGCTGCCTCGATGGCCTGCCGGGTGCGTGCGATGAGATCGCGCTCTTCGGCTTCGTCCAGCCCGGCATGCTTCTGCCAGCGCCAGCCGTGCGCCGACAGCTCATGGCCGCGTTCGGTCGCGTGCCGCGCAAGCCAGGGCGAGCGCTCTACCGCCCGGCCGCAGGCGCTCAGCGTGTAGAACTTGTCATAGCGCGCGAACAGCTCGTCGATGCGCCAGTAGGCGACGCGGGTGCCGTACTCGAAATGGCTATCGATGCACGCGTCCGGTGTCGGCTGCGGATCGATCACTTCGTAGATCCCTTCATTGCGCGGGTCGCCATCGGTCATGGAGAACTCCGCGCCTTCCTCGAAGTTGACGACAAAGGAGACGGCGACGCGTGCATCGCCCGGCCAGCGCACGGCGGGTGGACGGTTGCCGTAGCCTATGAAGTCGCGTGCGGCAGGGGTTGAAGCGAGGATGGATTCGGGTGCACTCATGGTCTAGATCAGAATTGGGCCAGGCGGCGCATGCCCACCAGCCGTTCGGTGATGAACAGCACGATGATGGCAAGCAGGATCAGGCCGGCGGACAGCGCGGCGATGGTGGGATCGGGCGACTCTTCAAGGTAGCGCAGGATCTCGATCGGCAGCGTTTTCTGCCGCGCGTCTGTCAGGAAGATCGAGATCGGGTAGTTGTCCATCGACGCCAGGAAGGCGAACAGGCCGGACGTGAGAAAGGCGGGCGCCAGCGCCGGCACCATCACCTTCAACACCGCTTGCGCGGGCGACAGGCCTAGCGTGCGCGCCGCCTCCAGGAGCCGCATGTCGAACAGCGCCAGGCTGGCGTGCACCGTGCGGATGACATAGGGCAGGGTGATCACGATGTGGCCGATGATGAGGGCGCTCAACACGTCGCGCAGCCCAAGCTCGCGCAGCAACTGCAGCAGCGCCACGCCGATGACCAGGCCCGGCATCAACAACGGCGATACCAGGAAGGCCAGTAGCGCGTCGCGCCCCTTGAAGCGTCCGTGCGCGATGGCAAGCGCGCACAGCGTGCCCAGCACCAGGGCGGCGGCCGTGGACGCCAGCGCGACGTTCACGGACAACAGCAGCGTCTGGCCCAGGCCGTCCTTGTGCAACACGGCCTGGTACCACCGCAGCGACCATTGCGGCGCGGGCAGGTTGAAGACTGGAGAGCTGCTGAAGGAAACCAGCACCACCACGACCAGCGGCGCCAGCATGAAGATGGCCACCAGCAGCAGGAGGCCGCCGCCCGCGCGCGTGAGTCTGTCGGTGCTCATGAGGTCCCCTTGTGTGCGGCCCCCAGGCGGGCGTCGACGCGGCGTGCAAGCCAACTGCTGATGAGAACGATCAGCACGGCCATTGCCAGGAGCACGACCGCCATGGTCGAACCGGCCTGGCGGTCGCGCATGAACAGATAGGCGCGCGCCACGAGCGCCGGCAGGGTCTGGAAGCGATCGCCCACCACCAGCGCGGGTATCACGTACATGGATACCGCCATCGAAAACACGAAGGTGCAGCCGGTGATGACGCCGGGCACGGAAAGGGGCCAGACGACGTGCCGGAACTTGTACATCGCACCCGCGCCCAGCGTGGCGGCCGCGTCGGTCAAGCGCCGATCGATCTGCCGCGCCACGGTGAAGATGGGCAGCACCATGAAGGGCAGGAACACGTGGACGGCGGTGATCACCAGGCCGCGCTCGTTGAACAGCAGCTTGAGCGGATCGTCGATCAGCCCGAGTTTCATCAGGGTCATGTTGAGCAGGCCGTTGCTGCGCAGCAGGATGGTCCATGCGAAGCTCTTCACCACGACGCCCACCGATAGCGGCAGGATAAGGACCAGGAACATCAGGCCCTGTACGGCCAGTGACGCGCGCGCCATCGCAAAGGCCACGGGGTAGCCGATCAGCAGGCAGATGCCAGTGACGATGCCGGCGATCTTCACCGTATTCCAGATCACGGTCAGATGATAGGCATCGCTGAAAAAGGCGGTGTAGCCGCCCAGGCTGAAACCGCCGTCCGTGGCGCGCAGGCTGGTCGCCAGCAGGAAAACCAGCGGCAGCGCGAAGACCAGCATCAGGTAGCCGACGCCGGGTAAGGCGAGCCAACCGATGCCGAAGCGCGGCGCGCCGGTCTTGCGGCCCGATGCCGGGGCGGCCGGGGCGGCCAGGGCGGCGGGGGAGATGGGGGTTGAGGTGCCTGCTTCGCTCATGATGCCTCCGGCGCGGGGAACACCAGTGTTTGCGCGACGGGCCAACCCAGCGCGAGACTGTCGCCCGGGCGCGGGGCAAGGCCCGTCTGGGCCGGCAGTTCGGCCACGATCTTCTGCGGACCCGCAACGGTGCTTGCGGCCGCATCGCCATCGAAGTAGATCAGGCGGCGCGCGCCCAGGTAGGCCGTATCGCTGACCTTCATCCGCAGCGTATTGGCATGGCCTCCGGCTGCCGCCGCGTCGCCCAGGCCGATGGACTCCGGCCGCACGGCCAACACCACGCGGCTGCCCACGGCGGCGGTCGAAGGCGCCGTCATCGATCCATGCGGCGTTTTCACGCTGACCATCCCGTCCGTGGCGGTCTCCACCTGGCCTTCGAACTGGCTGGACAGCCCGACGAAATTCAGCGCGAACAGGGTGCGCGGCTTGGCGTAGATGGCTTCCGGCACGTCGAGCTGCTCGATGACGCCGCGGTTCATCAAGGCGATACGGTCCGACATGACCAGTGCTTCGTCCTGGTCGTGCGTCACGAAGATGGCGGTGATGCCGGCATCGCGCAGGATGCGCCGCAATTCGATCTGCATGTGTTCGCGCAGCTTGCGGTCCAGGGCGGAAAGCGGTTCGTCCAGCAGGATCAGGCGTGGCCGCGTCGCCAGTGCGCGGGCTACGGCCACGCGTTGCTGCTGGCCGCCCGACAGCGCGGCGACAGGGCGGTCGGCCAGCGCGCCTAGCTGCACCGACTGCAATGCCGCGCGCACCCTGGGCGCGCGCTCGTCGCGCGGCAGCCCGTGCGCCTTCAGGCCGAAGGCGATGTTCTCCGCCACGGTCAGGTGCGGAAAGAGGGCGTAGTTCTGGAACACCACCCCGATGTTGCGGCGGTGCGCCGCAACGCGGGTGAGATCCGTGCCATCGACGGTGATGCTGCCGTCGTCGCAGGGGGTCAGGCCCGCGATCAGGCGCAGCAAGGTGGTCTTGCCGCAACCCGATGGGCCCAGCAGCGAGAGAAACTCGCCCGAGGCCACCGACAGGTCGAGTCCGTCGACGACCGTCTGGCGGCCGTAGCGCTTGGTGACGCCAGCCAGGTGCAGGGCACTCATAGCGCCATCTCGCGGTCCCAGCGTTCAACCCAGCCCTTGCGTTGCTCGCTGATGTAGTTCCAATCGGGAATGAACACGTCGCCCTTGGGCACGCCATCGGGCGCGGCCACGGTCGTATTGGCGGGCAAGGCCAGCGAGATGTCCGCGATCTGCTTTTGCCAGGCGCCGAGCATGGCCTCGATGAATGCGTCGGCGAGTGCGGATTCGGGGCCGCCCTTGACCTTGGCGATACCGGTGGGCATGGCCATGCCGCCTTCCTTGGGCAGCACCAGATCGATGGGCGCGCCCTTGGCTTTGCGCTCGAAGGCATTGAAGCCGATCATGCCGCCGATGGCGGTGGCTTCCCCCTGCTCCAGCAGATTGAGGGCCTGCGGCAGTTGCGTGTAGACGGTCAGCAGGTTCGGCTTGAGCGCCTTGAGCTTGCGGAAGGCGGCGTCGGGCTCGTACTGGGCTTCCTTCATCGACTTGCCGGATTCGAGCGCGGCGGCGACGAGGAACATCGCCAGGCCTTCGGTGTTCTGGAGCGAGGGGATGATCAGCTTGCCCTTGTAGGCGGGCGTCCACAGGTCGGCATAGCTGGGGACCTGGCGGACTTGCGCGGTGTTGATCGCCACGCCGGTGGTGGACTGCATGTAATTGGCCCACATGCCATCCATGTGCACCGTGCCGGGCTTGAGCTTGGCCAGGCTGGGCACCTGGGCGGCCGTGATCTTGTCCAGCACGCCTTCCTTGACGGCCTGGATCATCACCGGGTCATCCATCAGGACCACGGACATGTACTGATGGCCTTTGTTGTTCACCATCTTTTCCAGGTTGACCAGCGAACGGGTGCCTTCGAACAGCACCTTGCAGCCGGTCTGTTTCTCGAACACCGGTATGAGTGGATCGAGGAAGGCCTTGTGGCTGCCGGCCCCGCCGACCACGAGTTCCTTGCCCTTGTTTTGTGCACGCGCCCAAAGTGGTGCGGCCGCCAGCGGGGCCGCGAGCAGGCCCTTGATGATGCTCCTGCGTTTGACGCTTGATGCCGATTTCATTGCGGTTCCCCTTGCCGAGCGACGCTTAGGTCGTGGTGATTTGGACAGTGGGAGCCGGTTTTTCCTTGCCCCCAAATAGTGCACAATCTTCAAATGATTGTGCACATAGTTATGTATGAAGCAAAAGCGATGCCAAGTTCGCCATGACAAACGCCCCGACCCGCGATTTCGCGGAGAACGGGGCGTTTGACTGCCGGTGGAATGTTTGGGGTTGCCGGCTGGGGGTCTGGCTTACGCTTGGCCGCTGAGCTAATTGCTGCTAGTGGACCGCCCGCCGACTGCCGGGGCTGCGCTCGCCTGGCGGGAGAGTAGGAGAAGCTCTCCGCTCTGGCTGTCGTGATAGATCACTGTGTTCTTCAGGATATCCATGCCGATACGGCCAAAGCTTACGATGCCTTTGTCATCGAGCGTGGGCATTGGAATGACCGGATAAGCCCTGAATGCTTGCCCGTTGATTTCCAGGTCAACAAGACGCATCGTTTCTTCTCTCGGGAATTCGAGCCCGAAGACATCCGTTGCGGAGGGGCTCGCCGGTCCTTTCGGCTTGGAACTTACCAGGGATGCGAGGATGCTCGTGTCCGATGCTCCGAAGTCGACGAGGACTGGAATCTCGTGGTCGTCGAGCCTGACGGGGATCGCCATGATGTTGTGTGGGTTGTCGATGGCTTTTCCTGGGTACACCTTAAAGCGGTGGTTCGCACCGATGTCGAATGGCGTACTCGTGAAAAAGCAGTTCTTGTCCAGATCGATCACCACGGCATCGTGACCCGCAACCGCCTGCGGACTCAGGATGCCGGCATAGCCGTCTGCCGCGAGGGGGGAGTTGGGTAGCACGTAGAACTTGGCGCTAAGGGTGTTGCCATGATCGTCGCCTAGAGTGACCTGCACGCCCTGAGCCACGGCTGATCCGACACCCGCATCAATCCGGGTTGAATCTGTGCGAGGCTTTTTATCCGCCAGGGAACTATCCAGCAAGATGTTCACGTTGGTGCCGGAATCGAGCAGCATCTTCGCGGCTTTCCCGTCGACCCTCACCAGAACGGTAGGGAGATCTTTTTTTTGCATATCGTTGTAGCGGATCGGTGCCTCGAATCGCGCGGGGTTGGTGGTCAGCTCGGAGGTGCATCGCTCAGTGCTTCCATGTGCGGGAAAAGATGCATTGAGTGCCAGGGCGCTAGAAAGCGCGCAAGTGAGTTTCGAGATCTTCATTTGGGGATATGGCTTGGGAAGCGTGTTGGTGAATGCAGGGCTGGGGAGAACTGCGCTGCGATGCTAGCGACCGTGAAGGAACCTGCCCCATGCGTGCGGAAATATCGGACGCTCCCCCGGAACAGTGGCTGGAACCTATTCAGCGCGGAGGCGTTCACCCGAGAGCGGCGTGAGCCGTATGGCTACTAATCCGCCGGGGTGTAGGCAGCGGGGCACCGACCGCCGCTGGTATATAAAGCGTTTCGTCAGTCTGGGTCGTCGACAACTAACGAAAAATTGGCATACATCAAGGTCACCCGATGCGCATGTATCTTTCGTCCTTCGACCTCGGCGCTTGTCCCGAGCGGCTGGTATCGCTGGTTGGCGAGGGTAGGCGGGCGGCTATTGTTGTCAATGCGCTGGACCACCGTCCGGAAGCGCGGGCGTCCTGGCTGGAAAGCCAGAGCCGGAAGCTCGCGGCTCTTGGATTCCATGTCACCGAGCTGGATTTACGTCAGTACTTTGACGCGCCGCAGGAATTGAACGCAGAGCTGGCGAAATTGGACCTGGTGTGGGTCAACGGCGGAAACGCTTTTCTGCTGCGCAGGGCGATGAAGCAGAGCGGCTTCGACGTGCGAATCGTGGAGCTTTTGAAGCGTGACGCGATCGTCTATGCGGGATTCAGCGCGGCCGTGGTTATTACGTCGACGAATCTGCGCGCGCTAGACCAGGTCAGCAATCCAAGGGAGATTGCCGACGGATATGTCCCGGCCGTGGTTTGGGAAGGCTTGGGGCTGTTGCCCTATTCGATCGTCGTTCACTTCGAATCGGACCACCCGGAGTCGGCCGCGGTGAATGCGGAAGTCGAATTCTATGAGCGACACGGTGTTCCGTATCGCACCTTGCGCGATGGCGAGGCATTGGTGATCGACGGAGAAGGGTGTGGTATTGCGGGCGGGACTGACGGGTAATCCGGGTCCCACTTCGTGCCCCGCGCCGCACTGCGCCGCACCTCATCGCCGCACCTACCGCACCGCACCGCACCGCTCAAGCCGGATGCCGCCCCGCCCAATGCCGGGCGATATCGATGCGCCGGCACACCCATACCTTGTCATGAGCCTGCACATGATCCAGAAACCGCTGCAGGGCGACAAAACGTCCCGGGCGCCCAAGCAGCCGGCAGTGCATGCCTATCGACAGCATCCGCGGCATTTCGGCGCCTTCGGCGTACAGCACGTCGAAGCTGTCGCGCAGGTATTCATAGAAGTGCGTCGCGGTGTTGAACCCTTGCGGGGTGGCGAAGCGCATGTCGTTGGTGTCCAGGGTGTACGGGACGACTAAGTGCGGCGACGCTTTCCCGTCCGAGCTTGTGACGCGCGTCCAGAACGGCAGGTCGTCGCCGTAGTAGTCGCTGTCATACTCGTAGCCGCCCTGTTCGACCAGCAGGCGGCGGGTGTTGGGGCTGTCGCGGCCGGTGTACCAGCCCAGCGGCCACAGGCCGCTGGTCAGCTCGCGCAGGCTCTCCGTCGCCAAGCGCATGTGTTCGCGCTCGGTGGCTTCATCGATGTTCTGGTAATGCAGCCAACGCCAGCCGTGGCAGGCGATCTCGTGGCCGAGGTCGACGCAGGCGCGGGCGACGTCCGGGTTGCGTTGCAGGGCCAGGGCGACGCCGAAGATCGTCAGTGGCAGGCCGCGGCGCTCGAACTCGCGCAGGATCCGCCATACACCGACGCGGGAGCCGTATTCGTATATCGACTCCATGCTCATATGGCGGGCGGGATAGGCTTCGGCGCCGACGATTTCCGAAAGAAAGCGCTCGGATGCTGCGTCGCCGTCCAGGACGGAGCTTTCGGCGCCTTCTTCGTAGTTCAGGACGAATTGCACGGCGATGCGGGCGCCGCCGGGCCAGTCGGCGAACGGCGGCTTGGCGCCGTGGCCGATCAGGTCGCGTGGATAGGGGCCTGCATGAGAGTCTGTCATGGTTGTGATCCTCGAACCATCAATTCGCGCGCGATGTGGAGTCCGCACATGACGCTATCCAGTACCGTGATCCCGTTGCGCCCTACGGGAGCGGTCGGCGCCAAGCCTCCCAGCCCCGCGCCGCCGACGATGATAACGTCGGCGTGGTCCTCGTCGGCGCAAAGTTGCGCGAGCCGTCCGATCTCCGCCTGCATGCGCGGCGGGTCGCCGGCGATGGCGGGATCCTGGGTTTCGAAGGTGCGTACGCTGACCAAGGATCCCCGTACGGCTTGGGCCTGGATGGCTGTGGCGAACATATCGGGCAGTAGCGTACGCCATCCCGCACCGGCCGTGACCGCCGACCAGCGCTGGCCTGCGCGGGCAGCCATCCTGACGGAGGCGCCCAGCAGGCTGACGGCAGGCCGGCCCGCCAGGGCCTGCAAGCCCGTGGTGTCCAGGTCCGCGAAGCAGCCGAGCACCACCACGTCGAACCTGTGGTCCTCGGCCATGACGTCTCGCAGGCGCGCACGCGCGGCCTGCGCGCCGACCGCCATGGCGGCAACGTCGCCGATATAGGGCAAGCCGCTGGCGGCGGTGTCGACGCGGAGCTGTTCGCCCGATGTCAGGCCGGACGACAACACCGTACGCAGGCGGTCGCTGACCGCCCGGGACGTGTTGGGGTTGAGGACGAGCAGGCGCATCAGGTACGCCGGAACTCGCGGTTGAAGCGGTCGATCAGTTCGCGACGCTGGGCCGCGATAGGCGCCCAGTTCATATTGCGCGACTTGAGCAGTTCTTCCAGGTTGGGCGCGATCTGCGCCAGCAGCCCGGAGAAAGCCACATCGCGGTTGCTCGGCACGTTGTAGTAGGGCTCCTTCGCAAGCTGCGCCTGCACCGTGGCATCGATCTGGGTGTTGATGTAGGCGGCAGCCTGCGCCTTGTTCTTCGAGCCTTTGACCAGGTGCGCGATGTTGCTGACGATGCCCCAGCCTTCCTTCGGCTTGGCCAGCGCGATGTCCACGCCGCGCGCGCGCAGCGGCTCGACGACGCTGAGGAATCCGACGGCGATGTCGGCCTGCCCCTGCTGGAACAGCGGCCCCACCGCGCCGGGGTTGGGCGGAATGGTGGCGAGGTTGGGCTTGAGCTTTTCCAGGGCTTTCCAGGCCGGCTCCAGGTCCGTCTCGCTGCCGCCGTGCATTTTGGCGAGCGCCACCATCCACGTCGCGCCGATCGTGGTGTCGGGTCCGTTGATCAGGACGCGGCCCTTGTATTCGGGACGCCACAGGTCTTCCCAGGACGTCGGCACGTTCTTCACGGTGCGCGGGTTGTAGGCGATGCCGAAGACCTGCAGCGCGGCCATGGCGCCGTAGCCGTCCTTGCCGACCAGGCCGGGCGGTAGCTTGGCCAGGTTGGGCATCTGTGCGACGGGCAACGGTTCCAGCAGGTCCTGGGCGCGCGCCACGATTTCGGCGGGTTCGTCGATCAGGATCACGTCGTAGGGCGGGGCGTTCTTGGACGCCGCCAGACGCGCAAGCGCATCCACCGCCAGCACGGGGCTGATGCTGACTTCCCCCTTCGTGGCCTTGGCGTAGGCCGGCACGATGACGCTGCGCGCGGCTTGCTCCCAGGTGCCGGGGAAGGTCTGCACGACGATGCGTGCGTCGGATTGCGCGCGCGCCAGATTGGGCAACGCACCGCTGAGCGCCAGGCCGGACAGGCCGGCCAGCACGTGGCGGCGGGACAGATTGATGTCTTTCATGAAGCGTTTCCTTGCAGGGAGAGGGACAGACGCCAAGGGATGCGCATTAGCGCGCGGGAAAATGTTCCTGCCAGTAGTGGGCCAGGTCGATGCGGCGAGGCGTCCAGACCTCGTCGCCATAGCTATCCAGCAGATCCAGGATGCGTTTGACGGCGGCAAAGCGCCCGGGGCGGCCGACGATGCGCAGATGCAGGCCGATATTCAGCAGCTTGGGCACGCCACGGCGGCCCTCGTCCAGCAACACCTCGATGGCGTCCCTGACGTAGTCGACCATGTCGTCGGCGCGGACGAATCCATTGGGGTGGAAGAACTTCATGTCGTTGCTGTCGAAGGCGTAGGGGAGGACCAGCAGGGGACGATCGCCCTCTGCGTCGGCGGCGGCCCAGTAGGGCAGGTCGTCGTCCAGGCCGTTGCTCGTATAGAGAAAGCCTTCCTCGCGCAGCAGCCCGCGCGTCCAGGGGCTTTCGCTGCCACGGCAGAAGAAGCCCGCGGGCGCTGTTCCGGTGACCTCACGCATCACTGCCACGCAGCGCCGCAGGTCGGCGTGTTCGGTCTCGCGGTCGGGATAGTCCGCGTGCGGACGCCAGCGCCAGCCATGGCAGGCGGCCTCGTGTCCGGCCTGCACGATGCGGCGCGCGATCTCCGGCGAGCGTTCGACGGCGCGGCCGCACATATAGAACGTGGCGGGGCGCTTGTGCTGTTCCAGCGCGTCCAGGATGCGCCAGATGCCGGCACGCATGCCATACGCGAATTGCTGTTCGGTGCCCTGGTCCCAGCGGCCGGCGGGCACGACGCTATGGATTTCTGCGACGCGTTCGGCGGTGGCATCGCCGTCGGCGATGGTCCACTCGGCGCCTTCTTCGAAATTCACGGCCAGCGAAACGGCGACGGCGGCGCCGTGGGGAAAGCGGGCTCGCGGTGGATTGCCGTTATAGCCATGCAGATCGCGGGGTAGCACGCGCTCGTTCATCGAAACTGTTCCAGGAAGTCGGAAGGCGGTCGGCGCGCGGTCTGGTTGGCGGGCTGCGGCGGCCGGGTTGCATCCCAGGGTTGTATGCAATGCATATGCCAACTTGGGTTCGGGAAAACCCGTGGCCTTCCGGAGGCGCCGTCCGGGCGCTTTCTCCTATGAAGCCAGGTATTTCGTTCGGCTCTCGCAGATCGAGCACGCCCAGATTCGGTGCACACTCATATCGAAAATGTGCACATTTCAACTAAAGATGTGCACGCTTCTGGGCGAATGCGATGTACTGGGCGCCGGTCCGCAGGGGCGGCCGGGACGCAAAAAATGGCATGGATATTGCATTGCCCTATGCGCCTGCTTTCCACCCGTCATCTGAAAGGACGCCCCGCATGGTGACCGAACGCGCCTTCCTTACCCTCGACGACATTCAAGTCCGCTACGGCGATGCCGTGGCCGTCGACCATATCGATCTGGAGATCAAGGCGGGCGAATTCGTCGCCTTGCTTGGTCCCAGCGGCTGCGGCAAGACGACGCTGCTGCGGGTGATTGCCGGTTTCGTCCGCGCCAATGGCGGCGCCGTGCGCCTGGACGGAGTGGATATCTCTACGCTGACCCCCGAGGCGCGGCGCATCGGCATGGTGTTCCAGAACTACGCGCTGTTTCCGCACATGACGGTGGCTGACAACATCGCCTACGGACTGCGGGCGCATCGCGCGCCCAAGGAAAGCATCACGTCCAAGGTGCGGGAGATGCTGGACGTCGTCCGCATGAATGGATATGAAAAGCGCCTGCCGCGACAGCTGTCTGGCGGACAACAGCAGCGCGTCGCGTTGGCGAGGGCATTGGCCATTTCGCCGCGCCTGCTGCTGCTGGACGAGCCGCTGGGCGCGCTGGACAAGAACCTGCGCGAGGAAATGCAGAGCGAGTTGCTGCGCATCCAGCGTGAGCTGGGCATCACCACCATCATGGTCACGCATGACCAGGAGGAAGCCATGGGCATGGCCGACCGCATTGCGGTCCTGAATGCCGGCCAGGTCATGCAGTTCGGTACCGCCAGCGAAATCTACGACGCGCCCGCCACGCCCTTTGTCAGCGGCTTCGTGGGCAATTCGACATTCCTGGATGGCGTATTGGGCAGGGGCGAGGGCGAGCATTGGACGCTGCGCACGTCCGGCGGCGTGGAGCTGCGCTTCCAGTCGGCCGGGCCGTGCCGGCGCGTGGGCGCGGCGCGTATTGCCCTGCGCCCTGAACAGATCGAGCTATGCGACGACGGCGCCGCCGCCGTGGTGCGCTATGCCAGGCCCATGGGGCCCAGCACCCGCGTGGGCGTCACGCTGGACGATGGCACCGAGCTGCAGATCGCGGCGCCGCGCGAGCGCGGCGCCGATAACCTGCCGGCGGGCGCGCGCGTGCAGGTGCGCATCAACCCGCGTGCCGTTTGCCCGGTGTTCCTGCCATGAGCAGCGTCACCGTGCCCATGCCGCTGCCGACCATGACGCCCAAGCGTCGGCCGGATACCAGCGTATTGCTGGCGCTGCCGCTGCTGGTGTATTTCCTGATCTTCGTGCTGGCGCCGCAGATCGTGTTGCTTGCCATGAGCGTTCGCGGCCAGGACGGCGTGTTCACGGCGGCGAACTTCGGACGTGCGCTGTCCGACCCCATGACCTATGGCGTCCTGTTCGGCACGCTGCGGCTGGGCGTCTATGCCACCCTGGCGACCATCCTGGCGGGCTTTCCTTATGCGCTCGCCATAGTGTCGGTGGGCCCCCGGCTGCGTTCGGCGATGCTGTTGCTCGTGATCCTGCCGCTCCTCGTCAGCGCGATCGTACGCACTTTCGGTTGGCTGGTGACCCTGGGCAACCAGGGGCCGATCAATGCGCTGCTGCTGTGGCTGGGGTGGATCGACCATCCGATCCGCATACTCTTTACCGAATCCGCGGTGGTGATCGGCCTGACCCAGATCGAGCTGCCCATGATGGTATTGGCGCTCTATACGGTGCTGTCGCGCGTCGATGGCAGCCTGGCGATGGCCTCGCGGTCGCTGGGGGCAGGGTACTGGCGCACGTTCGTGCAGGTGTTGCTGCCCTTGAGCGTGCCGGGGCTGATAGGCGGGGCCGCGTTGGTGTTCGCGTCCGCCGTGGGGGCTTTCGTGTCGCAGACCATCCTGGGCGGCGGGGGCCTGCTGTATATGCCGATGTACATCTACCAGCAATCCATCCTGAACCAGGATTGGGGCTTCGCGGCGGCGCTGGCGGTGATCCTGATGATCACGGTAAGCGCCATCATCTTCGCCGGCACCGTACTGGCACGGCGGTCCCAGGGGTACATCCATGGCTGAATCCACCATCGGCATCCGGATCGGGCGACGCGTGGACGCGGTCACCTGGCGCTTCGCGTCCTTCGCGACGCTGGCGCTGGCCGTCCTGCTGCTGCTCGTGCCGACCTTCATCGCGCTGGCGGCTTCGTTCAATGGCGGCGAGTCGCTGCGTTTTCCGCCGCGTGACGTGTCCTGGCGCTGGTACGAGGCCTTGTGGAACGAGTCGGATGACATCTGGGAGGCGTTCGCCATCAGCTTGCGCGTGTCCCTGCTGGCCACGTTTGGAGCCGGCGTGATGGCGACGTTGGCCGCCCTGTATCTATCCAGGCAGCGCACGGCCTGGGCGCGCGCGCTGGAAACCTTCTTCCAGTCGCCGATGATGCTGCCCGGCATCAGCCTGGGCCTGGCCATGCTGGTGTGGCTGCAGACGATAGGGGTGCCGCTGTCGTATTGGAGCCTGGTCATCGGCCATATGGCGATCTCCACGCCTTACATCATCCGCACCGCGCTGATCGGCTTCAGCCAGATCGACCCCAGCCTGCTGGAAGCCTCGCGCAGCCTGGGGGCCAACGGCACGCGGACCTTCGTGCGGATCACCTTGCCGCTGGCCATGCCGGCCGTACTGGCGGGCAGCTTCATCGCGTTCATGTTCTCGTTCGACAACGTGCCGGTATCGCTGTTCCTGTCCGATGCGCGCAGCGAGGTGCTGCCGATCCGGCTGTGGAACCTGATAGAGAACCTGCTGGACGTGCGTGCGGCGGCGGTCGCCGGTGTCCTGATCATCTTTACGATTGTTTTCGCGCTCGTCATGGAACGGGTGCTGGGAGTGTCTCGCTATGTCCGCTGAGTCTGTGTCCGTTGATTCCATGGCTGCCGCGCTGAGCGCGGACCTCGATGCCGAAACCGCCTTGGCCGCGGAGCTGTTCGACACTTTGCGCAGCCGTTCGCGCAGCGCCCTCGGCGTGACCCGGGCGTCTTATGGCGAAGGCGAGCAGATGGCGCACGATCTGATGCGTGAACTGGGGCGGCGCCTGGACCTGGAAGAGCGGATCGATGCAGCGGGAAACCTGTACCTGACCTTGTCGGGAACGGAGCGCGACCTGCCCGCGATCATGACGGGATCGCATCTGGACTCGGTGCCGGATGGCGGCAACTACGACGGCGCGGCGGGCGTGGTCGCCGGCATGGCGATGCTGGCCCGCTGGCGCCGGGCAGGGCGCCAGCCCCGGCACGACATCACGGTGATGGGTGTGCGCGCCGAGGAGCTCTCCTGGTTTCCGGCGCCCTATATCGGCAGCCGTGCGGCGTGGGGCTTGTTGGAGGCCGAGGCCCTGGACCAATGTGTGCGGCCCGACACCGGCCGGACGCTGGGCGAGCATATGGCGCAGGCCGGTTTCGAGCCGGAGCGCATCCGCCGGCAGGAGCCGCAGTTGCGTGCCGAGGACATCGAATGCTTTCTGGAGCTGCACATCGAGCAGGGGCCATTGCTGGTGCAGGAAAACATACCGGTGGGCGTGGTGACGGGGATACGGGGCAATCTGCGCTACAAGCATTGCCATGTGATCGGCCGCTACGGGCACGCGGGCGCCGAGCCGCGGCGTTCGCGGCAGGACGCGGTGCTGGCGGCCGCCGAATTCCTGAATCGGCTGGAGACGATGTGGATCGATTACGAGTCGCGCGGGCTGGATCTGGTCTGCACCGTGGGTCAGTGCCATACGGACACCAAGGTGCATACGATGACCAAGATTCCCGGCGAACTCTGGTTCAGCATGGACATTCGTAGCCAGGATAACGATCTGCTGATGCGGATCGATCGGACGCTACGCGAGATGGCCGAGGAAATCGGCGCCCGGCGCGGAGTCAGGATCGACCTGGGGCCCTACACCAATGCCTTGCCCGGCCCGATCGCGCCGGTGCACCGGGAGCGCCTGGTCCGGCTGGCAAGCGAGCTTGGCATCGCGCATGTCCAGATGGCCAGCGGCGCCGGCCATGATTCGGCCGTCTTCGGGATTAGCGGCGTGCCCACGGCGATGATCTTTGTACGGAATGAGCATGGCAGCCATAATCCCGACGAGGCCATGGAGATCGCCGATTTCGCCCAGGGCCTGAAACTGCTGGTCGCGGCCGTGGAGGATATCGATGCCAGTCACTGAGGGAGCCAAGCCGAGCACCAGCGACGCGGACGAGATCGTCTACAACCTGATCCGCCGCGCCATTTTTTCCGGCTTGCTGCGTCCGGGGTTGAAGCTGCAGGAGCCGCGCATCGCGCGGGTGCTGAATGTCAGCCGCGAGCGGGTGCGCAAGGCGCTGCAGCGCCTGACCCACGAGAAGTGGCTGGACTCGATTCCCAATCGTGGGACCTTCATTCCGGTGCCCACGGTCGAGGAGCTGCATGCGATCTACGACGCGCGCAAGATCCTGGAGCTGGGCGTGACGCGCCAGGTCGCCGAGCGGCGGCGGGTGCTGGCGGTGCACCGGCTCGCCGAGCACGTTGCTTCCGAACGGGATGCGGCCGAGCGCGATGATCGGGCGCTGGCGTTTCGGCTGTCCGCTGAGTTTCATTTCCTGCTGGTCGAGCTGACGGGCAATCCCTATCTCGTCGACATGCATCGGGGCTTGATGCAGCGCTCGTCGCTGCATTTTTCCCTGTTCGCGCCCGCGTCACTGCACGAATGCACGTCGCACAATTGCGCCGGGCCGCACGAGCATGAGGGCATCATGCAGGCGATCCTCGATGGCAATGGCGCGCGGGCTGAAAAGCTCATGACGCATCATTTGAATGAGTTGGAAACGCTGCTGGCGTTGCGCCGGCAGAAGTTCGATTTCCTGGAGATCGACGAGGCGTTCGCGCGCCTGGCGTACCAGGATGAGGAACGCGAGGCCCAGATGCTGGCTTCGTCCACGATTACCTAAGGAATATCATGACCCTATCCATCGCTGACCGCCTGCGTGAACTTGGCATTGAACTGCCTGGCCTGCCCAAGCCCGGTGGCAGCTATGTCCCATTCCGCCGCCATGGCGACCTGGTGTTCCTGGCGGGGCAGACCAGCTCGCGCGACGGCAAGGCCGTCTACAGCGGCCCAGTCCAGGCACCGGACGACATCGAGCGAGGCTACGCCGCCGCGCGCCTGTGCGCGATCAACATGCTCGCGGTGTTGCAGCAGGCCTGCGATGGCGACCTGGACCGCGTGGGCGGGTGCCTGAAGCTCAACGGCTACGTTTTGGCCGTGCCGCCTTTCGAATCCGTGCCGGCCGTGGTCAACGGTGCGTCCGACCTGCTGGTGGAAATCTTCGGCGATGCCGGGCGGCACGCACGCACGGCAGTGGGCGTGGCGACCTTGCCGCGCAACGTGACGGTGGAAGTGGAAGGGACGTTCTTCCTGAAGTCCTGACATCGCGTTCCGCCCGGAATGTCACAAAGCGGGCATGTCATCCGTCTAAGAGTGGAAGGCCGGAAATTTGGCCTTCTACGTTAAATCTTGGAAGGATCGAACATTATGAACCGTGCGAATTGGTTTGCCGTCTCCCCAGAGGGTGCAAAGGCAGTCGGCGTCCTGCATCACTATGTCGTCAACGACACCAACCTGCCCAGCGCCCTTATCCACCTCGTCTTCCTGCGGGTGTCGCAGATCAACGGGTGTGCGCACTGCATCGACATCCACACCCGCGACCTGCTCAAGGAAGGGATGTCGGTCGAAAAGATGGTGCTGATTCCCGTCTGGCACGAGGCCGAGCACCTTTTCACCGAACAAGAGCGCGCCGCCCTGGCCTGGGCCGAGGAAGTCACGCGCGTGAGTGAAACGCACGCGTCCGACGGAGCCTATTCCGCGGCGCTGGCCGTATTCGGCGAAAAGGACCTGGTCGACCTGACCCTGGCCATCGCGGCCATGAACGCGATCAACCGGCTGGGCATCAGCTTCCGATTGAAGCCTCGCGCGAAAGGCTGAGCGGCTGGGGATTCCGCGCTTCGTCCAGAATCCAACGGGCAAACGCCTGGATCGGTTCGCCGCTCAGTTCGATCGGCTCGGGGAGGATGAGGCAGAACGTCTTGGAGACGCTCTTCGCCGCCGGCCAGGGCGCGACCAATCGGCCAGATGCCAGTTCGGTTTCCACATAGAGGCGTGGCACCAGGGCCACGCCCAGGCCGGCCAGGGCTGCCTCGATCAGCATGGCATGGAGGTCGTAGTGAGCCCCCATGGCTGGATGGGTCAGTGAAATCCCGGTTTGCAGGGCGTAATGCTGCCAGGCATCGGGATTCTGTCGCCGGTGCAGGCGCGGCAATGCATCCAGCTGGGGGCGTCCCTTGGCCTTCTTGGCAAGCGACGGATGGCAGACCGGAACCAGCACTTCCTGCAGCAGGGGATAGGTGCGCATCCCCGTCCAGGCCGGATGCTCGAAATGGATGGCGGCTTCGAACCCGCTACCGGCGAGGACGAAGGGATCCATGCGCTCCGAAAGGTGCACGGTGATGTTCGGATGCTGCTGCTGGAATCGTGACAAGCGCGGGATCAGCCAGCGCATCGCGAACGTCGGGATCGCGGCGATCTCCAGGCTCGCGCCATCGTTGGGTTGGCCTATCAGGGATTGGCTGTCCCGATCGAGACGGTCGAGCAATTCGCGGACTTGATTGGCATAACGCACGCGATTGGGAAGCAGTCGGACGCGATTGCCGACCCGTTCGAACAACGCGACGCCGAGGAAAGCTTCCAACCGGCTGATCTGGCGGCTGATGGCGCCCTCGGTCAGGGACAGCTCCTCCGCCGCGCGGGCGAAGCTGCCGTGTCGGGCGGCCGCCTCGAATGCGGTCAGTGCCGAGCTGCTGGGAATCTTTCTGCGCATGAGCGGTACCTGGTGTACGGCGAGCAATAGGACTCACCTTGAGTTTTTATCAATGAAGCATACTGAATAATCGATTTTCACGTCGGTATCCAGGTCATACCATGATGGAATGTCAACAACCAGGACCGGACTGCTTGAGCAATCCGATAGCGTGACTCCATGATCTACACCGTCGAATGCAGCTTTTCCCATCCCGGCATCGAAGCGGAGTGGAATGACTTCTACAGTCTCACGAAGCTGCCCGCGCTCATTTCAGTGAGCGGATTTCATACGTCGCAGCGCTTCAAGGCATTGAGCGCAGGATGTCCCGCCTACCTGGCCTTGCACTCGGTCGACGGTCTGGAAGTGCTTGAAAGTGACGAGTATCGCGAAAAGGGCGGCGGCAGCTTCGCACGCTGGCAGCAACACATCACCGATTGGCGCCGCAATCTCTATGGCGGCCTGGACCGCGCACCGGCCATCGGCGATGGCGACTTCCTGGTCGCGAGCACGGTCGGGGCCGGTCCGCTCATCGAGCTGGGACTTACCCCGGACCAGATGCGGGCCGTGGCCCTGGACAGGCTCCCTGAGATCCGGTGGCTGGCACGGCTGGATCGTGCAATACGACCGGGTGTGGACGCGCTTCCGCAGGGCGTGGATCTGTATGTGCCGATCACCACTCAATTGACGAGTGGTACAGGTGCGTACGGGACGAATCGCCGGTCTGGAGCATCGCAATGACGACCATGGCATTTCCCGTCCAGCAGATCGGCGAGTTTTCGATCACGGCAATCAGTGACGGATACCTGTCCGCCAGTCTGGCGTTGCTGTCCAGCATCGATCCGATGGATGCCTCCCGTTTGCAGCAAGAGGCGGGCGTCAGCGACCCATCCTCGATTCATATCAACTGCTACCTCGTGCGCGGAAGGGGCCGTACGGTGCTGGTCGATGCGGGCGCCGGCGGATACAAGCAATGGGGTGGGAAGCTGATCGCGAATCTGGAATTGGCGGGCGTGCGGCCATCGGACATAGACACGATTCTTTTGACGCACGCGCATCCGGATCATGTCGGTGGGCTGATCGATACGGCGGGACAGCCGATGTTTCCCCATGCCGGACTGGTCGTCCATCAGCGCGAACTTTCCTTCTGGGAAGATGACGCGCATCTCAGCCGGGCGAGCGAGCGGGCGCGCGGCAACTTCCTGTTGGCGCGCCGGGTGTTTGAGATCTATCGAGAGAGGATCCGCACGTTCGAGCAAGGCGGCCTGCTGCCCGGCATCAACGCGATGCCGCTTCCGGGCCATACCGCTGGCCATACCGGCTTCCACATCGAATCAGAAGGCCGCAGCGCCTTGATCTGGGGCGATATCGTGCATTTCCCTCATGTCCAGGTCGCCCGTCCCGACGTATCGATCGCCTTCGATCAAGATGCGCTTCTTTCCGCGTCCACGCGATCCAGGTTGTTGGACGTCGTGAGTTCGGAAAAGCTGCTGGTGGCCGGCATGCACCTTGGCGAGCTCGGGTTTGCACGTATCAGCAGAGATGGCCAGCGCTACGGAATTTCCTATGAGGGGTGAGACTGATGGGGCAGGCATGTCCAGCCGACACTGACGCACACGCTGTGCCGCAGTAGCGGAACAAGTCCCGCATCTACCGTTACAGAGCCGCCCGAGCCGGTGAGCATGTCTCGCCGGCCGAAGCGGCCAACACCCAAAATAGCGGAGATCAGATGCGTATTTCGCGTGGAAAAGAGGTTCTAACCGCCGTGCTATGCGCGGCCGCGCCTGCGACCGTGATGGCGGGCGATGGGGACGTAAACCAGATTTATCCTGATCGGCCGGTGACACTGGTCGTCGGATACTCGCCTGGTGGTACGACGGATACCCTTGTCCGTCTGGTCGCGGAGTATCTGGAGAAAGAGCTGGGGCAAAGAATGATCGTCGACTACAAGCCCGGCGCGGCGGGGAATATCGGAGCGCAATCCGTGGCGCGTGCCGCCCCTGATGGGTACACGCTTTTCCTGAGTGCCCGGCCGAATACGATTCACAAACAGATGCACGCAACCCTCGCATACGACTTTGCCAACGATCTGGTGCCGGTCGGACTCGTGGCGACCGCGCCATATGTGATGGTGGTGGGCGCGGACGCTCCTATCGCTACCGTGAACGATCTTGTGCAACTGGCCAGGGCCTATCCGGGAGCATTGACCTGCGCATCGAGCGGGGTAGGGTCGACCCCGCACCTGCTCTGCGAAATGCTGCAACTGGAAGCCGACATCGCGATGCTGCATGTTCCCTATAAAGGCGCCGCGCACGCCCTGACGGACGTTGCGGGCGGCAGGGTGGATATGCAGATAACCAATGTGTCGGCGGCTTTGGCGCAAATCCAGGCGGGGAAACTCAAACCGCTCGCCGTTCTATCCAGCAACCCGGTAAACACGCTGCCCCATGTGCCGACCATTGCGGAGGCGGGTTTTCCAAGGTTGGTCACCGATGCGTGGTTCGGGCTGGTGGCGCCCGCGGGAACGCCGGCGTTTGCCATCGAGAAGCTGAACCAGTCGATCAATGTGGCGATGATGAATCCCCGTTTGCGCGAAGCGATGGATCAACTGTCGTACGCGTTGCCGCCGCAGTCTAATACGCCGACGGTGTTCAAGGACTTGATTGCCGAAGAAACCCGGCAATGGACTTCGGTCCTGAACACCCGGAATATCAGGCCTTTGCACTGACGGCGCTGAGCGCCGCCTGCGCGGCGTGCAAGGGGCGCGCGTCGCCTTGCACGCGTTCACTCGCGGGGCCCATCCAGGGGTGGGCGAAGGCCACGACATCGGCGCCGTCGCGGTAGGCATTTTCCGCGGCCCGCGCGCAGGCTTCCAGGCAGGCGTCAAGGTCGCCATTGACGAACAGGGGCCATACATCGGGCAGCAGTTGCACCGTCACGCGGGCGCCTGTTCGGGCGGCGTGACGTTCGAACAAGGCGCGGTTGGGTTCGATGGTTGATTCGACGGCGCAGAGGACGGTGATGTTCTTTCCCGCGCGTGAAGCTGCTTCCGCCAGGGCGGCGTCCGCGCGGATGATGCGTACCGTGGTTGGGGGCATTGCGTCCACAACGGGGCCGAGGGTCGCGCAGGTGACGATGACCGCGTCCGCATCCGCCGCGAGGTCCATGATGGTTTGCTGGACCAGCTGTTGTGCGTCCTTGCCTGGCGGTGAATGTTGCTCCATCGTCTGCCGCAGGTCCGGCCGGATGGTGTGGCGGAGGTGTTCGGGTGCCCAATGCGCGAGTATCGCGGCGTTCTGGAAAACCGCTTCATTGGCCGGGATCGTGTGCAGGAAGGAAATGCGCATCCGCGTGTACCTGTCGGGTTGAAACTGAAGCGGATTGTTGTCGCGGCATGGCGCGCGGACAAGTTCATTGGGGATACCAGTACCGTCGGTACCTGTCGCGGGTTTGTCCCAATACTGCCTGCCACCGCAGCGGCTTAGACTTTTCATTAAATAAATAAGAGTTCGCATTCCGAACTTCCGTCGCCGAGCCTAGCTCGTTTTTTCAGGCGCCGTGTATAAATAAAAGTTCGTATTCCGAACTTATGGAGACAAGAATGTCGTTGCAGGACAAGCCCGAGCCCGTCGAAGCCAAGAACCTGGTGCAATCGCTGGCGAAGGGTTTTCGTGTGCTGGAGGCGTTCACCGCGCAGGAGCCCGAGCTGACCATGGCGGACGTGGCCCGGCGGGCGGGCGTGGACAACGCGACAGCCTTTCGCTTCCTGAACACCCTCGTCGCCATCGGCTACGTGCAACGGGTCGAAGGCACGCGCAAGTTCCGCCTGTCGCTGAAGGTGCTGGACCTGGGCTTCCATGCCATTGCCCGATCCGACTTGCGCGCCCGCGCCCGGCCCATCCTGCGCAGCCTGGTGGGCGAGGTGAACGAGGCCGCGTCGGTCGGCGTGCTCGACGGGGCCGAAGTCATGTATGCGGAGCGGGTGCAGGCGGGGCTGACGCGGCTGGCCGTCGATATCCGCATCGGCAGCCGCGTTCCTGCCTACTCCAGCGCGGTAGGCCAGGCCATCCTGGCGTGGTCGGACGACGACACGCGCAAGGAAGTGCTGCAGGCGCGGCCGTTGAAGGCGCTGACCGCCACCACCATCACCGACATGGATACCTTGCTCGCGCGGTTGGACGCGATACGCAAGCTTGGCTATGCGGTCTCCGACCAGGAAACCGTGTCCGGCCTGTATGTCGTGGCCGCCCCCGTCTTCGACCAGGATGGCGTGCCCGTGGCGGCGTTGAGCGTCGCCGCGCCGGCCATCCGGACGACGCTGAAGGACTTCGTGGACTCGACGGCGCAGCCCGTCGTGCAGGCCGCGAATGAATTGTCGAAAGCCCTGACCACCACCGGAAGTTTCGCGCCGCACCGCCTGGCGGGCGGCTGACGCCTTCCATCACAAAGACCATTACGCCACACAGGCGTAGTCCATCCACGCACGGAGACAACTTTGGCAAAGATCGACTATCAAGGCATCATCCCCGCCATCGCGGTGCCTTTCAACAAGGACTACAGCATCAACGAACCCAATCTGCGCCAGTTCGCGCAGTGGTTGGGCAAGCAGCCCGGCATTTCCGCCCTGATGACCAACGGCCACACCGGCGAGGTCTTCTCGCTGACGCCGCGCGAGCGCGCGCAGGTCACGCGGATCACCGCCGAGGCCGTGAAAGGCATCTGCCCGGTGGTGTCCTCGGTGGTGTGCGAAGGCATCAACGACGCGGTCGAACAGGCCGGCTGGGCGAAAGAAGCGGGCGCCGACGTGCTGGACATCATGCCGCCGCATCACTGGCTGCGCTTCGGCTTCAAGCCCGAGCATTGCCTGGACTACTTCAATGCGATCGGCGAAGCGACCCGGCTGCCCCTGATCGTGCACATCTATCCGGCCTGGACGCGCGGCTCCTATTCGACGGACCTGCTGGCGGAACTGGCGCGCATGCCCCATGTGGCTGCCTTCAAGATGGGTGAGCGCGAAATGAACAAGTACGCGCGCGACATCAAGGCGATCCGCGAAGCCGACTCGTCCAAGGCCTTGTTGACCTGCCATGACGAGTATCTGCTCGCGTCCATGGTGCAGGGGATAGACGGCGCCCTGGTGGGTTTCGCATCGCTGGTGCCCGGCCTGATCCACGACCTGCTGCTCGCAGTAAAGAAGGGCGACCTGAAGGAAGCCATGCACGTGCAAAGCCTGATCACGCCCCTGAAGGACGCGGTCTATGGCAGCGGCGAACCGACAGGCGAAGCCCATGGCCGGATGAAAGCCGCCATGGCCATGGCCGGGATCATCGCCGACGGTACCGTGCGGCCGCCGACGCATGCGCCCAGCAAGCAGGAACTGCAGGTGATCGAAGAGGCCCTGCGCCACGCCAACCTGCTCAAGAAGTCGGCGGCCTGAGCCATGGACAAGCACGCCGTGGTCTCCGGCACCAGCTCCGGCATCGGGCTGGCGACCGCGCGTCGCCTGCTGGCGGACGGCTGGACGGTGACGGGCCTGGATCTGACGCCATCGACGCTGCGCCACGATGCCTTCCGCGCCGAGGCCTGCGACCTGTGCGACCTGGGGGCATTGAAGAAGGCGTTGTCGGCCCTGGACGGTGTCCATGCGATGGTCCACTGCGCCGGCCACATGAAGACGGCGCCGCTCGGTTCGCTGGACCCGGACGCCAGCCTGGAGATGTGGCGTGTGCACGTACTGGCCGCGCAGGCGATGGCGGACGTGCTGTTGCCCGGCATGCCGGACGAGGGCAGGGTGGTGCTGATCGGCAGCCGCACGGCCAACGGGGCGGCGGGGCGCAGCGAGTATGCCGCGTGCAAGTCCGCGCTGACGGGCATGGCCCGCTCCTGGGCCCTGGAGGTCGTCGAGCGCGGGATCACGGTGAACGTGGTCTCGCCGGCGGCGACGCGGACGGCCATGCTGGACGACCCCGCGCGCGCCAAGGCGCCACCCGTGCTGCCCCCGATGGGGCGATACATCGAGGCCGACGAAGTCGCGGGCGCCGTGGGATTCCTGCTGTCGCCGGCCGCCGGCGGCATCACTGGTCAGAACATCGTGATCTGCGCGGGCGCTTCGCTATAGCCGCCTGCCCGCACGATGAATGCTGGAGGAGAACGAATATGAGAAATACCCTGGCCGTCGCGCCATCGATGTCCGCGGCGAACACGTCCCCGCTGAAAATGGTGGACGCCGCCGCTGCCCCGCGTACCGGGCTTACCGAGTTGATACGTATCCAGAACGTTTCGAAGACCTATACGACCGCGTCGGGCGATGCGGTGCACGCGGTCGACAACGTCGACCTGTCCATTACCGATGGCGAGTTCGTCTGCATCGTCGGTCCGTCGGGTTGCGGCAAAAGCACGCTGTTGCGCATGCTTGCCGGGCTCGATACTTATGACGATGGCAGCCTTACGCTGAACGGTATGGAGGTCGCCGGCCCGTCGGGCGATGTCGGCGTGGTTTTCCAGGCCGCCAATCTGCTGCCGTGGATCACGGTGCGCGAGAACGTCGCCTTGCCGCTGCGCGTGGGCGGCCGGCGAGAATCGGCCGAGCAGCGGATCACGGACCTGCTGGCGATCGCCGGCCTGAAGGACTTCGGCGACCGCTACCCCTATGAGCTATCGGGCGGCATGCAGCAGCGCGCGGGCATCTGCCGCGCACTGGCCCGCGATCCCCGGATCCTGCTCATGGACGAGCCCTTCGGCGCGCTCGATGCCCTGACGCGCGAGCGCATGAACGCCGAGCTGCAGCGTATCTGGCAGGCCAATGCAAAGACCGTCGTCCTCATCACGCACAGTATTTCGGAGGCGATCTTCCTGGCCGATCGCGTGGTGGTGATGTCCGCGCGGCCCGGGCGGGTGCTGCGCGAGATCGAGATTCCCATTCCGCGTCCCCGGACCTTCGATTCCATCGTCAGCCATCCGGAGTATGCGCGGCTGGCGCGCGAAATAAGGGCGTTGTTGAACGAGCAGGAGAGCACCCATGAGTAACGCTGCCTTGCAACCCATGTCGGCCACGGCCAAGTCAGCCGCGGCGAATCCGGCGCGGACGAAAACCCGGCGCGTGAAACGATCCGTCGACGGCTCGGCGATCGCGCTTGCGGGCTTCGTGATGCTGATCGCGCTGTGGTTTCTGAGCGTGCGCTTTCTGCACGTGCCCTCGTATATCCTGCCCGACCCCATGAAGGTGCTGCATGCGCTGTGGGCGGGCCTGGCCGTCGATCCGACCAGCGCCACGGGCTTCTATCGCCCGCTCTGGAGCACCTTGAGCAATGCCGCCTTGGGATTCCTGATCGGTTCGGTCACGGGTCTGGTGCTCGGCTCTTTGATGGCGGAAAGCAAGGTGGTCGAAAAGCTGGTCATGCCCTACGCCTTCGCGTTGCAGAGCCTGCCGAAAGTCGCGATCGCGCCGCTGATCGTGATCTGGCTGGGTTTCGGGGATAGCAGCAAGATCGCCATCGCCGCGCTGCTGGCCTTCTTTCCGCTGCTGATCAACAGCTTCACCGGACTGCGCGCGACCGAGCCGGAGCGCATCGACCTGATGCGTTCGCTGTCCGCCACGCGTTTCGAGATCTACCGCATCGTCAAGCTGCCCAACGCCGCGCCCTTTATTTTCGCGGGCCTGGACATGGCGGTGGTCTATGCGCTGTTGGGCGCGATCGTCGCGGAATTCCTGGGCGCGCAACAAGGCATGGGTGTCGCCATCACGCAGGCGCAGTCGGTATCGGATGTGGCGGGCGTGTTCGCGCTGCTGATCATCCTCGGCGTGATGGGGGTGCTGCTGCACGGCGCGGTCAACCGCATCGAACGCCGGGTGGTTCATTGGGCGCGCCGCGCCGATCGTTAACGAAAACAAGGAGGAGACAATATGCAGATCACACGCAGGGAGTGGATGCTGGCCACTAGCGCCTTTGGCGCGGCGCTGGCCCTGGCGCCGAAGCGCCTGCTGGCCGCCGAGCTCAAGCCGGTGCGCTTCGGTATCGGCCAGAAGGCGATGGCGCCGAACGTCATCAATTGCGTCATCGGTGAAGTACTCGGCTTCAACAAGGAAGAAGGACTGACGATCCGGCCGCAGGCGCTGGGCGGGAATTCCAACGTGCAGGTGGCGGTGGACCGCGGCGATGTCGATATCGGCATCGGGGTGCCGTCCTTCGGCCTGCCGCTGTTGGCGAAGGGGGAATGGAACACCTCGATGAATTACTACGAGTACACCTATCCGTACAAGTGGGACATCGTCGTCAAGCCGGGCTCCGACATCAAGTCTTATCAGGACCTGAAGGGCAAGAAGATAGGCGTGTCGGATTTCGCGGCCACCGATTATCCGGTCACCAAGAACGTGCTGAAGAGCCTGGGCATCGACCCGGAGAAGGATGTGAAGTTCGTCGCGGTCGGCAATGGCGTGCCGGCGGGGGTGGCCCTGGAACGCGGCGCGATCGACGCGCTGTCCTATTACGACACCGGGTTCGGCCAGATCGAGGCAGCCGGTATCGCGATCACCTTCCTGCCGCGTCCGGACAAGCTGCCCATGGTGGGCGGCCAGTTCCTGATGGCCCGCAAGGAGACGTTCAATTCGCAGCGCGACATGCTGGTCGGCTATGGGCGGTCGGTCTGCAAGGCGTCGCAGTTCATCCTGGCCGATCCGGACGCGGGCGCTCGCGCGTTTCTGGCCATGTATCCGGAAGCGGCGCCGCGCGGGAGCGGCAAGGCCGAGGCCGTGAAATCGATCCTGAACGCGATCAGCCGGCGGATCAAGCTGTACAACCCGCCTTATCCGAACACGAAGATGGGCGCGATCAACGAGACGGAGTTCCAGCAGGAGGCCGAGCTCAATCAGCTGAACATCAAGGACTTCAAGACTTTCTATACGAATTCCTTGATCGACGACATCAACAAGTTCGACGTGGCCAAGATCCAGGCCATGGCGAAGTCGTACCAGGGTTGAGATGGCGTCTATCGCGGACGATAGGACGCGCCGTGGCGCCGGCGATGTCCTGGCAGGGCATCAGGACGTCGACGAGATCCTGGGGTTGAGGGGAAAGGCCGTGCTGGTCACCGGCGCCGCCTCCGGCCTGGGCGCCGCCACGGCGCGCGCCTTTGCTGAAGTCGGCGCGCGTGTCATGCTGGCCGATATCTCGCCAGACCTGGACGCGCAGGCGGCCCGGCTGTCCGCCGACGGATACGACGTTAGCGCGGCCGTGCTGGATGTCTCCAGCGAAGCCGATTGGCTGGCCGTGGCGGATCAGGTGCGATCCCGTTATGGGCGGCTCGATGTGCTGGTGAACAATGCGGGCATCATCGTGCGGGGCGGCCTGGCGACGCCGCTGGATCGCTGGAACCAGGTGCTGGCGGTCAACGTGACCGGCGCTTTCCTGGGCATGCGCACCATGGCGCCGCTGATGCCGGACGGGGGCGGCAGCGCGATCGTCAATGTGTCGTCCACGGCAGGCCTGATCGCGCATACCGATGCGTCATACACCACCAGCAAATGGGCCTTGCGCGGGCTGACCAAGGCGGCCTCTCTGGAGCTCGTGGCGCGCGGCATCCGGGTCAACTCCGTCCATCCCGCCACGATCGCCACCGCCCTGACCGACGCCGCGCCGCCCGGTCATATCGAAGCCAACCGCCACGCGATTCCGATGGGACGCGAGGCCAGCCCAAGGGAAGTCGCGCAGACCATCGTGTTCCTGGCATCGCGGCAGGCCTCTTTCATGACCGGCGCCGAACTGGCGGTGGATGGCGGGCTGAGTACGTCGGGTGTCGCGTGGATGCGGCGGGCGTTTCAGCAGGCGTGGACGTCGTAATACAAATGGCCGCAAGCTCGGCGACTGTCCCGTAGCAGCGGAACAAGCGCGCTGATCTCCGTTACAGAGCGCGCCTGACCCGGACGTTGTCCCGGGCAGGTGAGTGCAGCGAACACTGAAACGGAGTTGAGATGCGCGTCCTGTGTAGAAAAGACATTCTCGCTTTGGCCTTGTTGAGCACGGCCGCGCCGTGGGGCGCGATGGCCGGCGGTGATGAAATCAGTACGGAGTATCCCAGGCGGCCCGTCACGCTGGTGGTGGGGTATCCACCGGGAGGTACGCCGGACACACTCGTGCGTGTTCTCGCCGATTACCTGGAAAGGGAGTTGGGACAGCGATTGCTTGTTGACTACAAGCCCGGTGCGGCGGGCAATATCGGCGCGCAATCCGTGGCGCGGTCAATGCCGGACGGGTACACGATATTCCTCAGCGCCCGGCCGAATACGACGCACAGCGTCATGTACGCAAAGATGGATTATGACTTCGCGCGTGACCTGGTTCCCATCGGCCTGGTCGCGACGGCACCGTATGTGATGGTGGTCAGCGCGGATGCGCCCATCGCCTCCGTGCGTGACCTTGTGCAGCTGGCCAGGGCTTACCCAGGTGCCATGACATGCGCGTCGAGCGGGATAGGATCGACGCCGCATTTGCTCTGCGAGCTGCTGCAGCAGGAAACGGACACGGCCATGCTGCATATTCCCTATCAGGGATCGGCGCAGGCGTTGAAGGACGTAGCCGCTGGCAGGGTGGATATGCAGGTCACCAACGTATCGGGTACCTTGGCCCAGATCCAGGCCGGGAAGCTCAGGCCGATCGCCGTCATGTCGGGTACGCGGGTGAGCACGTTGCCCGACGTTCCGACCATCGCCGAAGCGGGTTTTCCCAGCCTGACTTCCGGCGCGTGGTTCGGCCTGATGGCGCCGAAGGGTACGCCTTCGTCTGCGATCCAGAAACTCAACCAATCGATCAATGTGGCGATGATGCATCCCGGTCTACGTGCGGCGATGGCGCAGTTGATCTACGATCTGCCACCGCAACCCAACACGCCTTCGGCGTTCGAGGAATGGATCTCGCAGGAAACCGAGCAGTGGACGGCAGTGCTTCGGGCGCGGAATATCAAGCCATTGCATTGAAACGGCTTCCTTCCACCGTCAGGGGTGATGGCTGGCTCGGACGTTCGCGCGCTGGCTGGCCATGGGCGGGCGCCTGTGGCCTTCGCCGTTACATCGCATTGAATCGCAGGAACAGACGTTTCTTTTCCGGTGGCGGCACGGTGGAGATCAGGACGAGGTCCTTGATGAAGCTCCGTATGCCCGGGTTTCCCAGATCGCCGTGGCTGGCGATCAGTCTTTTGTCGACATTGATGACGAGATAGGGGTTGCGGCCTGCCGAGTTCTCCGTTCTTTCCAGGACCACGTCTCGAAAGGAAATCTTGCTGCCGGGGGAGTCCCCCGTCCAGCCTTCGGCGGCGGATACGGTGTCACGCAGCCTTGAGGCGTCCATCATCGATTCGGCTCTTAGTTCGCGGTTGGCCGGGTCCGGCTTGCGCTCGGGGCGGTCGGGGCGGGGGTAGAGCCTGTGGGTCCGATACGGAAGGAAATGCCCGACGCTGGTGATGATCGCTTCGCTTTCATTGATCGATTCGAGTTGCCCGGTGGTCGCATTCCAGCGGGTCATCGTTCGCGTGTTTTCGAAGAGCGTCGACACCCGGCGGCCCATAGGGAAGAGGATGCCGGTCGCGGAATCGGCTTCGGAAGTCATCACGGCCATCAGCGGTGCCTGGTCACGGGCGTAGTGGGCGTGCTCGGCGGATATGTCGCTCAGCGACGAGAATAACTGGGCTTCGAAGGCTGGGTTGATCAGCACCACCAGGCTGCCGAAGCCCTGGACCTGGATCTCGTCATCGTCGCCTGGCTCAGGTTCGGTCGGCGGCCGGGCCGGCCCGCCATATTGCACCGGAGGGCCGCCGGTCCGGACGAAGCGCGACACCATGATCTGGGAAAGGGCGGTGTGGACGATCAAGCCGCCAAAGCTGTGGCCGATGATGACCAGACGCGTCGCGCTATCTTGTCCGACGCGATCGTCCTTTTCCCGCTTGACCTGCTCCAGGCGGGTCAGTACTTCCGTGACGTCGCCGTGGCCTATCGTCGCGGCGGTATTCTTCCTGTCCCAGAATGTCAGGTATTGCAGGCCGGGAGGCGTGAGAGACATGCCTCTCCACGCCACATAGACCCCTACCACGCGCCTGGGCGCGCGTTCGCTATCGGCCAGGGCGTGTTCGTCTGCGACGAGCCCGTCCAATAGCACCCGGAACGTCTTGAGGTTTTCATCGTCCGGTTTGTCGTCGTGCCGCCAGCCATGCACGAACACCACCATGAGCACGTCGCGCTGCGCCGCTTCAGTCCGTAAGCGGCCGACGACGTCGTTCATCTGGTTGCGGCAGTACAAGTGGCCTTGGTCGTCGAGCTCGACAAAGCCGAGCACGTAGCTGTCCTGGGCGGAGGACGCCGCGACGGTTTCGATGGGCGACGCCGACGCGGGACGACTCAGGGGAGCCTGACTGCAGTCGGCGGCGTAGCGCCGGGGACTGTTGGCGGTGCAGGCGGCCAGCAGCGACGCGATGATGAGCAACAGGGCGAGACGGGTGCAGCGATGGGTGACCATGTACACATCTCCTCGATTCCCGTGGCAGGCTATGCGTTCGTAGCCGGGACGCGCTGATTTTTCGCCGCCGCCCGCCGGGTAGCATGAGTATGCCGGTTTCCCGCCGTATAGGTTTTCCCAATAATCATTAATCTAAAAATACTATGATTTGCCGAGGCTGCTTGTTACCGTCTCATCACGCCGGCGCAACCCGCACAGACCGGGATGTGATCGCGTCGTTAACTCAAGGACCAAGAAAATGACTCTCAAAACCGAACGGCAGGCGCTCGTGAAGGAGACCATGGCTGAGCTCCAAGGCATCCTGGGAGACGGCCAGCCCGACCGCGCCACGCTGGAAAAAGTCAGCCGGCGCCTGCAAACGCTGGCGCAGCGGGCGGAGCTCTTTCCGGTGGAAGAATTCCCGGCGCCCACCGAGGAATCCGGCGCGACGTCCTCGCGCTACCTGCTGGGGCAGGAATCCGAAGAGGGCATGACGCTCTACCTGAACGTCATCATCCCGGGCAAGGACACCAAGCCGCACGACCACGGCACCTGGGCGGTGATCGTCGCCGTCAGCGGCGAAGAGCTGAACCGCATCTACCAGCGCGTGGACGACGGCAGCAATCCCGAGCAGGCCCGCCTGGAAAAGGTGCGCGAATACGTGGTGAAGCCCGGATCGCCGATCAACTTCTTGCCCAGGGACATCCACAGCATTCATGTGGACGGCAACCAGACGGTGCGGCACTTTCACCTGTATGGCCAGCCGTTGGAAACCCTGACGGACCGGCTGGGCTACGACCTGGAGACCGGCAAGGTGTCGAACTACAACAAGAACTTCATGCGGCCCACCGTCGGCCGCGACGCCTGACATCCGACCCGCCATGACGGGCGTCCGGGGCCGGGCGCATCCGAGGCGTTAGATATCCCGGGCGAGCCGCATCACGGTGACCCCTGGCTTCAACTGCAGCAGCGAGGGCATGATCAGCGTGCAGCGGTCGTAGGGCGTCACGACCGGTACGCCGTCCGTCCAACAGAGCACCGTGCCGCGATCCGGCAAGGTGTCCAGGCACTGCCAGGGCCGTTCGAAGCGGAAATCCATGGATTGCGCGACGACGGCGTCGGTGACTTGCAGCACCCGCTGGGCCGGCGGATCGGGCATCCGCCATCCTGCGGGAATGTCGTCCTCGTCGACGATGCCGGACGCCGCGAGCATGCGCGCCACCATGTCTTTCGCGACATCGCGCGAGGCAAGGTCGCCATGGAAGCCGCATTCGATCAGCAACGCGCAGGCGTCCTCACGCGTGGCGTCGCCGAACCGCGCGTAGTCGCGCATGCGCACGCCGTCCTTGTGGCCGGCGTCGACGATGACGTGCGCCGGCGCCTTCAGCGCTCCCGCCAGCGCGATGTTGCGCGGCAGGATACCGGTCAGCAGGAGCGGCGCGCTCGGTTCGTGCATCGAATGCAGGTCCAGCAGCCAGTCGGCGCGTTCGACCCAGGGACGCAGGACCGCCGCGCGTCGGCAATCGGCGGTCTGCGGGCGATCCAGGCGATCGGCGTGCCACACCCTGTTCATGTCTTCTTCCACGAAGCGCGAGGCGTCGTGGCGGTCGGGATCGAAACGATCGAAGGCTTCAAGATTGCAGAACGCCAGGATCAGGCTGCCGCGCCGTGGCCGCAAGCCGGAGGCGAGCAGGTCCTTGAGCGCCCAGGCGCCGCAGAGTTCATTGCCGTGCAGCAGGGCCGACACCATGAGCGCGCGGCCCGGCCGGCCCGAATCGAAATGCCATACGCCCGCCGTTCCGGTGTTGCCGACGCGTTCGCGCGTCAGGTCGGGAATGGGTAGTCGGAAATCCATGGAACTGTCCTTCTGGCGGCGGCGGCCGGGCTGCGCGGAGCGATGCGCAGCCCGGCGCCACGGGTGCTATGGGTTGCTTTCTGGCGCTACGGTGCGCTATTGGGCCTCGATGTGCGCGGCCTTTACCAGCGCGCCGTACTTGGTGGTTTCCGCGGCCTGATAGGCCGCGAGATCCACGTCAGCCTGCGCCACTTCGGCGCCGGCGTCGCGCATCCTGGCCTGGAACGAGCCGGACTGCAGCGTGTCTTTCAAAGCGGCGCGCAGCTTGGCCACCACCGGCTGCGGCAACCCCGCCGGACCGTACAGGCCAAACCAGACGTTGACGTCGACGGACTCGAAACCCGGCGTGGCGGCGAGCGGCGCAATCTCCGGCGCGGTCGCCGAAGGCCTGGTCTCGGTCAGGCCCACGGCGGCGATCTTGCCGGCGCGCACTTGGGGCAGGGCGGACGACAGGACCAGGATCCCGAAATCCAGCTGCCCGCTCATCAGGTCGGTCACCATGGGCGACACGCCGCGGTACGGCACATGTCCGACCTCCGTATGGGTGGACTGGTTGATCATCTCGCCCGCGAGGTGCAAGGCCGTGCCCACCCCCGACGATCCGAAGTTGTAGGTGCCGGGCGCCGCGCTTTTCACCTTGCGCAAATAGTCGGCGGCGGTCTTGACGCCGGATTTGGCGCTGGCGGCCAGCACCATCGGCTGTGAAGCGACCAGGCCCACCGGGGTGAAGTCGGTCGCGCCGTCGTATTGCACCGAAGTATTGATCATGCGGGCGATGACCATCTCGTTGGTGGCGCCCAGAAGCAGCGTATAGCCGTCCGGTGCGGCGCGCGCCACCCGCTGGGCGCCTATCGTGCCGCCGGCGCCGCCCAGGTTTTCGACGACGACCGATTGGCCCAGCCGCTTCGCCAGCTCCTCGCCCAGCAGCCGTGCGGTCAGGTCGACGCTGCCGCCGGCGGGATAGCCCACGACCAGAGAGAGGGTGCGTGCAGGGTATTCCGCGGCAAAGGCGATGGGGGATGCGGCGAGCGCGGCGGCCGCGCACAGGCAGGCGAGTGTGTTGCGCAAGGCGTGCGCGATGTAGGGCCGGCAGCGGCGCCGGCGTGCGATGACGTTCATTGGTCTTCTCCCTTGAGACAGGTTGGGCGGCTGCGCCGCCTCTTGGAAACAAGGGCTATTGTCGGGTCCGATCGTAAGCCGGCCGTGCCGAAACGGCACCGAGCCGTGCTGTTTAGATCAGGGCATTCGCACCAAGAGCGGCCCTGGAGGACTCAGGAAAAACGGCGGGTGGTCGCCGCCCAGGCCGCCTCGGCAAGCTCGGACATGCGGGCCCTTGGCCGATACAGGCGGACTTCGAAGGCGACCTCGTCGCCGCGGCCGCCCAGCGCGGTCAGCGCGCCGCGCCGGCAATCGGCGACCACCAGGGACCAGGGCAGCCAGGCCACGCCCAGGATGCGCGCCATCGCCAGCCCGCCGGCGTAGTCGATCAGCGGCGTGGGCGGGCCGCCTTCGCGCAGGGTATGGCGCGCGTTGCCGCGCAGGTCCACCTGCGACACCGGCACGAGCTTGTCGGTCGCGAAAGTCATGTAGCGGTAGCGCTGCGGACTGAGCGACACGGACATGGCGGGATGCTCATAGCAGCACAGCATGTCCACCTTGCCCTGTTCCAACCGGGTGCCGACGTCCTCCATCCGGCCCGTCGATATATCGACCCGCGTCCCCACGGCAAGCACCTTGGGGGCGCGATGGCGCAGGCGCGCGATCCAGTCGGTGACCAGCGTCCTGGCCAGGCTCCGCCCGGCGGCGATGCGCAATACCGCGTCGCCGCCCGCGCGCGAGCCGCGCATGCGCTCGCGCGCCGCGCTCATGTTTTCGACCACCTGCACGGCCGTCTTCAGCAGCGCTTCGCCTTCCGGGGTCAGCGTCGCGGGCTGCTGTCCCCGGTGGATCAGGGGCGTGCCCGCCCAGGCCTCGAGCGCCCGGATACGGCGCCCAAAGGCGGGATGGGTGACGTGCCGGGCCTCCGCGGCCCTGACGAAGCTACCGGTGCGCGCCAGCGCGATCAGGTCTTCCAGGAGTTTCAGGTCCGGCATCGGAGGCGATAGTTTTCCCAGTCAGGACAAGGCCCGCCGCAACAGCGCCAAGGTATGCTGGTTCGCTTGCTCGGCGGATTCGGGTTCGTAGGGCGGTTGGCCCGCGCGGGCGAATCCATGCCCAGCCTTGGGATATACCAGAATCTCCAGATCCTGGCCATCGCGCTTGCGCTCGCGCATCTGGTCGGCATAGCGCACCGGCACGCGCTGGTCCAGGGCGCCGAAGTGAAAGGCCGCCGCGCCCTTGATGGCGGGCGTCTCGTCGAAATAGTCGTCCAGGTCGATGCTGTAGTAGCCGATGGCGGCGTCCGGCGTGTCGCGCGCGGCGGTCAGGAAGGCGATCTTCCCGCCCAGGCAGTAGCCGATCAGCCCGACCCGGCCATTGCTGGCCGGATGGCGCCGGATGTGTTCCATGCAGCTGACCGTATCCTGCACGGCGGCGTCGAAGTCCATCCTGGCGTACAGCGCGCGGCACACCTGCTGCGATGCCGGCGTGTACTCCAGGTAGGTCCCCGGGGCCTGGCGCCAGTACAGGTCGGGCGCCAGCACCAGGAAGCCGGCGTCGGCGTATTGTTGCGCGGTCGCGCGCGCCCAGTCGTTGACGTTGTAGGCTTCGGCCAGGAAGATCACGGCCCCGTGCGAGCCCGCTGTCCAGTTCTCCGGTTCGACCTGCCATCCTTGGAAGGTCCCGCCGTCCCGCGCGGGAATATCGATGAAGCTTGCCATGCGTAATGTTCCTTCTGGCGTGTGCCGTTATCGCGTCGAAGCCGGCATCGTGAATGTATAGCCGTCCCGCTCCAATTGGGCGAGCAGTCCTTTTTCCCAGTTCAGGTAGCGCTGCATGGCTTCCTTGTTGCCTCTGCGCCGGTCGTGCATCCAATACAGGGTATCGATGCGGGCTTCCTGCGGCAGCGCTTCTTCGTCCTTGCTGGCGATGGCATGGCCGGCATCCTGCCACGCCTGGGTGCCGCCGCGGACCACCTTGACCTGCCTGTCCGGGTCGGACGCGAGCTCCCGCAGATCCATGGCGGCGAGTTCGGCGGCGCGGCCATCCCGGGAAAACAGGACCAGCGCGCGACCCTGCCGCAGCAGTTCCGCGACGGTGTCCAGTGCGGCGCGGCTGGCCCACAGCGCGCCCGCCGGGTGAGCCTGCAGGTAATCGGCGCTGCGATCGAAACTGATCGCGATGGCGCCCTGGCGCATGGCCGCGTACGCTTCGCGCGGGTCGATGCGCGCGGCGTCCGTGCCCGCCCCGATCGCGTGGCCGTCGGGCCTTTCCACCGGTTCCACCGTGACGCGGGCGGCTTCGTCGGCGCTCTTCGCGCCGGCGTTGGCCAGTGCCTGGGCGGCGGTGTCGGGCTCGCTGGCCTGGCCGGCGCCGGCTTCGTAGACCAGGGTGTACGCGTCCCAGTTCATGCAGCGCAGCCAGTGGCAGACCACGGCCGAGCGGGTGCCGTCCGTGTCTATCACGACGATCCGCGCGCCCAGCGTGCCCAGCCATCGATCGGTGGCCTGCAGGAGCTGACCGCCGGGCGCATGGCGCGCGCCTTCGTAATGGCCGGCGTGGTATTCCTCGGCGGTGCGCACGTCGAGCAGCAAGGTCGTGCGATCGGGATCGGCGAGCCATTGCCGGACGGTAGAGTGGTCCAGCTGCGTGATGTGATGTTCGCGGCGGATTCGCGCGGCCCGCTCGTCGGCGCGCCGCCGGTTTTCCGGCGTGGGCGATTCGTATCCCTGCAGCAGGCCGGCTTCCAGCGGCAGCCCGGCCAGCTTCCAGCCGTGGTTGCCGTCGGCGAGCGCGACCACGCGATTGGGCACGCCGGCATTGATGAGCGATTGGGCGCCGATGATCCCGCGCGTGCGGCCGCCGCATGCCACCACCACCATGGTGTCGGGCGAGGGGACCAGGTCGTCGAAGCGATAGATCAGCTCGGCGCTTGGGCAACTGACCGCGCGCGGCACGTGGTTGGCCGCGTGCTCGTTGACGGTGCGGGGATCCAGCACGCGGATGTCCGCCTGCCGATCCAGCAGCGCCGCCAGTTCTTCCGGGCCGATGCTGGGCGTGTGGAAGTGGTGCTCCACCCATTCGCCGAAGGCCTTGCTGGCCACGTAGGTGCCCTGGAAGATCTGGTGTCCGGCCTGTTCCCAGGCGGCGATGCCGCCGTCCAGGACGGAGACGTCGGTGTAGCCCATGGTCCGCAGGCGGCGCGCGGCGCGCGCGGCGATCCCGCCGCCGTGGTCCACCACGACCACGCGGCATGTCTTGCGCGGCACCAGGGTGGGCGCCTGCAGCTCGAGCAGGCTGTAGGGGATATTCACCGCCAGCAGCATGTGCCCCATGCCGAATTGGCCTTCTTCGCTGACGTCCACCACGGCCAGTTCATGGCCGTCGCTCAACATCGCTTTAAGCTCGGCCGCGGACACGGACGGGGCGCGCGGCGGTTCCTGTTCGGGAGGGGAGAGGGGCATGCTGGAATAGTCCTCGATGGTCATGGTTCGGTCTGGATGTGGGAAGCCTTGATGACCTTGGCCCACATCGCCTGCTGTTCCCGCAGGTAATGGGCGAAGTCCGCCGGCGTACCGCCCGCCGGCTCGACGCCGATCTGCGACAGCGATTCGCGGACGTCGGGTTCGCGCAGGATTTCATCGACGGCGGTATTGAGCAGGCGCACGATGGCATCGGGCGTGTCCTTCGGCGCCATCAGCCCGTACCAGGACGGCGCGTCGAAGTTGTCCAGGCCGGCTTCCGTGAACGTGGGGACGTCGGGCAGTTCCTTCAGGCGGTGGGCGCCGGATACCGCAATCGCGCGTAGCTTGCCGGCCTTGATCATCGGTACCACGGACGAAGCCGTGTTGAAGATCATCTGCACCTGGCCGCCAATCAGGTCGGTCACCATCTGCGAGCTGCCGCGATACGGGATGTGCGCCATCTCCAGTCCCGTGCGCAGCTTGAACAGCTCGCCGGCCAGGTGGACGGAGGTGCCCACGCCGCCCGACGCGAAATTGATCTTGCCGGGGTGCTTGCGCACATAGTCCATCAGCGTAGGAAGATCGGTGGGCGGGAATTGCGGAGAGGTGACCAGGATCACGGGCGTATCGCCGATGTGCGCCACCGGCGCCAGGTCGCGCAGCGGCGCATAGGGCAGGTTGGGCATCAGGGATGGGTTGATCGACAGGGTGACCTGGCCCAGCAGGAGTTTCTGCCCGTCCGGCGCGGCGCGTATGACATACTCGTTGGCGGGGTTGGTCGAGCCGCCGGGTTTGTTTTCGACGATGAAGCTCTGGTGCAGCTTCGCGCCCAGCCTGGCGCTGATCAGGCGCGCGACGCTGTCGCTGCCGCCGCCGGGGCTGAATGGGACCACCACGCTGACGGGGCCGCTGGGATAGCCGCCCGCCACCGCCGTGCCGCCGGCCGCGCAGAGCAGGGCCGGCACGGCCAGCATGGCGCGCAGGGTGGTACGCACCGTTGCATGCGACGCGGCATGCAGGGTGGCCAGGGTATGGCGAACGATACGTTGCACGATGAGTCTTCCTCCGTGTTCCAGGACTCGAGTCCTTTTTATTGTCCGGGGCATCCTAGCATCGGCATAATGGTTTTAAATAATATGCATTTATGAAATAAAATCAGGAAAACTTATAAGACGGTGGGAGACGATGAACATCCAGCAGCTTCGGTACATCTGCGAAGTGTCCAGGCACGCGCTCAAGATCTCGAAGGCCGCCGAGGTCCTGCATACCTCGCAGCCCAACATCAGCACGCAGATCAAGCTGCTGGAAGACGAGCTCGGGCTGACGATCTTCCAGCGGCAGCGCCGCCGGCTGGTGGGCGTCACGCCCGACGGCCAGAAGGTCATCGAGCGCGCCCAGCGCATCCTGACCGAAGTCAACGAGATCAAGGCCATCGGCGGGGAACAGCAGCTGGACAACAGCGGGACGCTGGTCATCGCCGCCAGCCATACGCAGGCCAGGTTCAGGCTGCCCGCCGTGCTGCAGCGATTCCGCGAGGGCTATCCGGACGTGCATATCAGCATCCGCCCCGAAAGCGGCCGCGCGATCCAGGACGCGCTGGTGGCGGGGTCGGCCGACATCGGGATACTGAGCCAGTGCAATGACGGCGGCGCCGACCTGGTGTACATCCCCTTCCAGACCTACCAGCGCATCCTGCTGGTGAACACCGGCCACCCGCTGCTGCGCAAGCGCAAGGTCGGCCTGCAGGACATCGTGCAGCATCCCATCGTGCTGTATGAGCCTTCACAGACGGCGGAAACCTTGATGCGCACCCTGGCGCAGATTCCGCCGCCGGGCCCGGCGCTGCTGCGGGCCACCAATGCCGATGTGGTCAAGGCCTATGTGGAGCATGGGCTGGGCGTGGCGGTGGTGCCCGACCTGGTGTTCGATCCGGCGCGCGATCCCGGGCTGAAGGCCATCGCCGTGAGCCACATCTTTCCGTCCAGCACGACGTATGTGGCGGTCAGCCGCAAGCATCATCTGCGGCGATATGCCTATTCGTTCATGGAAACGCTGGCGCCGCAGGTGACGCGCGACGTCGTGGAACGCGCGCTGGCCGCGCGCCGGCCCCGGCGCTGAACGGCCGGCCGGGAGCCATCCGCCATGCCGGCCGCGTGACGTCATCGGCCGGCCGCGAGCGTAGGCGCCGCGGCGTGGCGCGCCCTGCCGGCTAGCCGGCGGCGGCCACCCGCCGCATGCACGCCGCCAGGCCGCCGGGCTGGCCGAAGCGCGACAGCGTATCGAACAAGGCACGGGACTGCTCCGCGGTGAACCTGTCCTGGACCAGTTCGAAGAACTTGCGCTCCAGGGGTTCCCATCCCATCGGATTTTCGATGCTGCCGAACGCGTGGGCCACCGACTCGCTGAATTCGCCGCCATCGTCATCGACCACCACCAGCCGCGCGGAGGTCCGCGTCGCGCTTTCGTCGGGGAATAGCTCGACGCGGGCGGCCAGGGCCTGCAAGGCGGCATCGGCAATCCGCGCATCGCCGAAATCCTTCATGGTGCAGGCGTGTCCGCTCAGTCCCAGTGCGATGCAGAAGCGCAGGCTGAATTTCGCTTCGGTGGGCGTGTGTGCGCTGTCGCGCCCCGCGATCCTGATGGCGAGCGGATGGGTGTATGCCTGGATGCGGCGTATATGCCCGGGCGCGACGCGGCTGGATAGCGCGCGAGCCGCGTCGATGGCGCCGTGCGTCAGCTGGCAGGACGCATAGGGCTTGAAACTGTTCCTGGCCACTTCCCAGGGCGGATCGAGCAGATCCCGCGCCATAGGATCCAGCGTCAGCTCGCGATCCTGCAGCATGGTCTGCAGCAGCCCGTCGGACCCGTCCAGGATGTCGAGCGGTCCCTGCACGGCGGCCTCGGCCAGATCCGCCGCCAGCACCGCGTCGGCTGCCGCCCGCCCGGCGTTCAGCGGTTTCGCCATCGTTCCGAACGAGCGGGTGTATCCGGTCGCCTGCGACGCCGCCAGGGCTATCGCGTGCGCGGCCTTGACGCGGTCGAAGCCGCGCGCGTGCGATATCGCGGTGGCCGCGGCGATACGCCCCAGGGTCGGCGTGGCGTGCCAGCCCTGGCGCGTCAGCCGTTCGCCCAGGCCGTGGCTGCCCAGGCGGGTGCCGGCCTGGAATCCGATCACGAAGGCCGCGAGCAGGCGGTCTTCCGGTATGCGATGGACTTCTCCCACGGCGAGCAGGGCGGCCCAGATGGGGCCGCTGCCATGCAGGATCGACGGCACATGGGTGTCGTCGAAATCGAGGATGTGCGACAGCATGCCATTGCCCAGCGCGGCGTCGGCGGCGCTGGTTTGCCCGCCGGTCAGCAAGGTGGCCGCGTCGCCGCGCGGCGCTTGCCGTGCCTGCAAGGCGCGGGCCACCGCCGCCGCTTCCGCCAGGTTCGCCGCGCCAGTGCCGACGGCGAACCAGTCGACCAGGCATTGCCGGGCCTGGTCCAGCGCCGTGGCGGGGATGCGCGCGGGATCCGTGTCGGCGGCGAACGCGGCGAACTTCTCGATGAGCGTCATGGAAGTCATTGATTCACCGAAATGCCCGCGGTCTTGATGATGGGCTCCCAGAAATCCCGATAGGCACGCACGTTCTTGCCGAATTGCGCGGTCGTCGAATAGAGCGGCTCCGCGCCATTCTGCCGCAGGAAGGACTGGAACTCCGGATCGTTGACGATTTTCCCGATCTCGGCATTCAAGCGCTGCGTGATGTCGGACGGCATTCCCGCGGGTCCGAGGACGCCGGCCCAGACGGTGACGTCGCCTTGCTTGACGCCCAGGTCCAGGAGCGTGGGGACGTCGGGCAGGACCGTCGAGCGCGTGGCCCCGGTGGTCGCCAGGGCGCGCAGCTTGCCCGCGCGGATCAGCGGCAGCGCCGACGGCAGCGTGGCGAACATGGCGTCGACGTGGCCGCCCGCGACGTCGGCCATGGCGGGGCCGCCGCCCTTGTAATGCACATTGATGATGTTCAGGCCTTCCGATTTGCGGAAGACTTCGGCCGTCAGGTGGTTGGTGCTGCCGGCGCCGGACGAGGCGAACGCCAGCGTCCCGGGCTTGGCGCGCGCACGCTTGACCAGCTGCGCAAAGTCTTCCTGATTGGACTGCGGCGTGACGAGCACGGCCGGAAAGTCGACGACCTGCGCGATGGGCGTGAACGATTGGTAGGTGTCGTACGGCAGGTTCTGGTAGAGCACAGGGCAGACGGCGATCTCATTGGCCGTCGCGAACAGCAGGGTGTAGCCGTCGGGCGCCGAGTTCGCCACGTGGGCCGTGCCTATGGTGCCGGAGGCGCCGCCGCGGTTTTCGACGATGACGGATTGCTTGAGCGCGGCCCCCAGCCTGGTGGCCAGCGGACGGGCGACCAGGTCGGCCAGGCCGCCGGGCGGGAAGGGGACGACCAGCGTGATCGGCTTGGCCGGGTAATCGCCCGCAGCACCCGCAGCGCCCGGCGCCGTTTGCGGGGCCGGGGCGCTGGCGCCGGCATTCGCGGCGTATGCATGCGCGGCGAAGGCGGTCGCGCACAGCGCCGATGTGATGGCCCAAGCCACTTTGACGGCTAGCTTCATGTTGTCTCCACGGGGTATGTTTTTTGAATATCCACCGCATGGAAAAATAGCAAACCGGCCGCGAAAGGGATAATAATTGTTTATTAAAGAATATAGCCCAGGCTTATAAGCGTTTATAGGGGCTCTTCAGGGTTGGTAGATGCGCGTCACGCGTTTGACGTTGCTGAGTATCTCGTAGGCGATCGTGCCGGCCGCCCTGGCGACCTCCGACACGGGCACCCGCGGGCCCCATAGTTCGACGCGGCTGCCGATGCGTGCCTGTGGATGGTCGGTCAGGTCCACCGTCAGCATGTCCATGGAGACACGCCCGATGAGCTTGCCGGGCCGGCCATCGATGGCGACCGGCGTGCCGTTGGGCGCATTGCGCGGATACCCGTCGGCATAGCCCATCGCGACCAGGCCGACGCGCGTGGGACGTTCGGTGATGAACGTCGCGCCATAGCCCACGGGTTCTCCCGCCGCCAGTTCCCGCACGCCGAAGATCTCGCTGTGCAGGGTCATGACGGGACGCAAGGTGGCGCCGGATGCGGGCAGCGGATCCGCGCCATAGAGCATGATGCCCGCGCGGCCCCAGTCGTGCCGCGCATCGGGCCAGGCCATCAGGCCCGCGGAATTGCACAGGCTGCGAGGCCCGGGCAGGCCGGCCGTGGCGCTGTCGAAGCTTTGCGTCTGGGTCGCGGTCATGTCGCTGTGCGGCTCGTCGGCGCGCGCGAAATGCGTCATCAGCGTGACCTGCGAGATGGCGGGAATGGCCTGCAGGGCCTGGTGGGCGGCCCTGACTTCGGCGCCGATGAAACCGGCGCGGTGCATGCCGGAGTCGACCTTCAGCCAGGCATGGATGCCGGCATCGCTCGCGCGCGGTGGCGCGTCGCCCTGGCAAGGCGTCGGTCGGAGAGGCGTCGCGGCCTCGGCGAGCCAGGCGATCTGGTCCTGGCGGTGCACGGCCAGCCACAAGCCATGATGCAAAGCCGTCTGCGTTTCCCTGGCATCGAAAGCGCCTTCCAGTACCAGGATGGGGGCGTCGACACCCGCCTGGCGCAGGGCCAGCGCTTCGTCCGTGAACGCGACGGCGTAGCCATCGGCCAGCCCCGCGAGCGCCCGCGCGCATGCCGCCGCCCCGTGACCGTAGGCGTCGGCCTTTAGTACCGCGAGGACGCGTCCGCCATGCATACGCCTGGCGACGGCGTAGTTGCCACGCAGGGCATCCAGGTCGATGCTCGCATAGGCGGGCCTGCTCATGACGCGTACCTGGCGTACTCCAGTCCTTCCATGGAGATCTCCGGTTCGCGACCGCAGATCAGGTCGCTGACGACGCGCGCCGAGCCGCAGGCCATGGTCCAGCCCAGCGTGCCATGGCCCGTGTTCAGATAGAGATCACGGTAGCGGGTGCGGCCGACGATGGGCGTGCCGTCCGGCGTCATGGGACGCAGGCCGGTCCAGAACTCCGCGCGCGGCAGGTCGCCGGCGCCGGGGTAGAGGTCTTCCAGCACCATGGTCAAGGTTTCCTGCCGGCGCGGGTTCAGGCGCAGGTCGTAGCCGGCGAGTTCGGCCATGCCGCCCACGCGGATGCGCTGGCCCAGCCGCGTCACGGCGATCTTGTAGCTCTCGTCCAGCAGCGTCGACGTCGGGGCCACGGCGGCGTCGGCGATGGGCACGGTGATGGAATAGCCCTTGACCGGATACACCGGAAGATCCAGGCGCAGCGGCGCCGCCAGGGCGCGCGACAGGCTGCCGAAGGCCAGCACGGTGCGATCCGCGGCGATCAGTTCGCCGCCGGCGCGCACGCCGGTGACGCGATCGCCTTCCGTGACCAGGCGGTCGACCTGCGTCGAGAAGCGGAATTGCACGCCTTGCCTGGCCGCCAGGGCCGCGAGTTCGCGGGTGAACAGATGGCAGTCGCCGGTCTCGTCGTTCGGCAGGCGCAGGCCGCCGGCCAGCGCGCAGCGGGCATGGGCAAGCGCGGGCTCGGCGCGCGCGACCTCGGCGCCGGGCAGCAGTTCGTAGGGGATGCCCGCTTCCTGCAGCACGGTGATATCGCGCTGCGCCGCCTCGAACTGGGCGGGATCGCGGAACAGCTGCAGCAGGCCCAGGCTGCGGCCTTCGTATTCGATGTGGGTGTCGTCGCGCAGCGCCTGCAGGCAGTGGCGGCTGTACTCGGCCACGCGCAGCATGCGGGACTTGTTGATCGCGTAGTTCGCCGCGTTGCAATTGGCCAGCAGCTTGCCCAGCCAGCGCAGCTGGAACAGGCTGCCGTCGCAGCGCATGGCCAGCGGCGCGTGCCGTTGGAACATCCATTTGATCGCTTTCAGCGGGATGCCCGGCGCCGCCCAGGGCGTCGAGTAGCCGGGCGACACCTGCCCGGCATTGGCATAGCTGGTTTCCAGCGCGACACCCGGCTGGCGCTCCAGCACGGTGACGCGCGCGCCGGCGCGCGCCAGGTAATACGCGGTGGTCGTGCCGATGACACCGCCGCCCAATACGACCACATGCATGGCCGATGCCCCTTGTTGTATAGTGAAAATTCGATTCTATCTAGGGAACCGCAGGGTTTTTCACTATATTCAACGGGCCGAGCAGTGGTTTTAACTATGCCATGCCCGTGTTGGCCAACCGGAACAGGGAAGAATGCGCGCGCTCGACCGTACCGACTACAAGATCCTCGACGTCCTGCAGAAGGATGGCCGCATCGCCATCACCGAACTGGCCGGCAAGGTCAACCTTTCCGCCACGCCCTGCGCCGAACGTGTCCGGCGGCTGGAGCGGGAGGGCTACATCCTGGGCTATCACGCACGGCTGAACCCGCGCGCGCTGGGGCGCGAGCTGCTGGTGTTCCTGGAGATCAAGCTCTCGGCGAAATCCGGCGATGTCTTCGACAAGGTGCGGGCGGAGTTGCTGAAGGTGCCGGAGGTGCTGGAATGCCATCTGGTGTCGGGCGAATTCGACTACCTGGTGAAGGCGCGCCTGAGCGCCATGAGCGCATATCGCCGGCTGCTGGGCGACCTGCTCAAGCGCCTGCCGGCGTCGGCGTCGTCGCACAGCTATGTGGTGATGGAGGAGGTCAAGGAGACGCTGGAGCTGGTGCTGCCGTAAGGCGGCGCCGGCGCTGTGGCGCTTGAACGCGACGGGCGCCACGCAGCGGTCGATCAGACGGCCCTGCCGGTCCAGTACGCCGGCATCGCCGAGCAATCGCGGTTGCCCTGGCCATCGGCCACGGCCTCGTCGAAGGCCGATAGCGCGGCCCTGGCCACGGGCAAGGGCACCCGCCGCGATTCGGCTTCGGCCAGCATCAGCAGCAAGTCCTTGCGCATCGCATTGATCTGGAAGGTCGGCTCCTGGTCCGGGGATCCGGCCAACGCCCCGGCCACCGCCGCCGACTTGGACTTCAGTACGGCGGGCGCGGCGGCCGTGTCGCCGAACAGGTCCATCAGCCACGCGGGATCCTTGCCCAGTCCCTGTATCAGCGACAAGGCTTCGCCCAGCGATTGCCAGAACGCCAGCAGCGGCAGGTTCACCGCGAGCTTGGCGATGGCGCCGGCACCGATCGGCCCGAGGTGTTCGACGCGCCGGCATACCCGGCGCAACACCGGCAGCGCGCGCTCGACATCGGCGGCGCTGCCGCCGGCCAGGCCGAGCAGCTGGCCGGCGCGCGCCGGGTCCCTGCTGCCGCTCACCGGGCATTCGGCGAACGCGGCCCCCGCCTTGCCGGCTTCGACGGCGAGCGCCCGCTGGGTGGCGGGCGCCACGGTGCTCATCTCGATGAAGAGCTTGCCGTGGCCGCCCGTAAACAGGCCCGAGCCGCCGGTATAGACGGCCTTTACCGCGTGGTCGTCGAACAGGCTGGAGATCACCACGTCGCAATGCTTCGCGAGTTCGGCGGGCGACGCGTGGCCGGGGTAGGGCGCGGCGGCCCGCCTTTCGGGCTTCCTGTCCCATATCGAGACCGCGGCGCCGGTATCCGCCAAGCGTGCGGCCAGCGCCGATCCCATCGTCCCGTATCCCGCTATTCCGATCTTCATTGCTGCTGTCCTCCGTCGCGTGCGCCTGGCCTCAGATCACCTGGCCGCCAGAGACTTCGATGCGCTGTGCCGTCACCCAGCGGTTGTCCTCGGACAGCAGGCTGGCGATCATCGGACCGATGTCGTCCGGCATGCCCACCCGGCCCAGCGCGGTCATGTTGGCGAACTGCGCGTTCAGGTCCGGCATGTCGCGCACGGCGCCGCCCAGGAAGTCGGTTTCTATCGCGCCCGGCGCGACGGTGTTGACCGCGATGCCGCGGCTGCCCAGCTCCTTGGCCATGTAGACCGTCAGGATCTCGATCGCGCCCTTGGCGGCGGAATAGGCCGAGAAACCGGGATAGGAGATGCGCGTCAGGCCGGACGAGTAATTGACGATCCGGCCGCCGTCGGCCAGGACGGGAAGCAGCGCCTGCGTCAGGAAGAAAACGCCCTTGACGTGGACGTTGAACAATCCGTCGAACTGTTCTTCCGTGGTGTCGGCGAATGCCGCCATTGCGCCGTGTCCGGCGTTGTTGACGAGATGGTCGAAGGTGTCGCGGGACCATTGCCGCGCGAGCACGCCGCGCAGGGTGTCGGCGAAGGCCTTGAAGCTCGATACGTCGGCGACATCCAGGCGCAGCGCCGCCGCCTTGCGGCCCATGGCCCGGATCTGGTCGACGACGGCCTGCGCTTCCGCTTCGCCGCTGCGATAGGTCACGATGACGTCGCCGCCATGGCGGGCGATGCTCAAGGCCGCATTGCGGCCCAGGCCCCGGCTGGCGCCGGTGATGAGGGCTATCTTGTTCATGTGTTTCTCCAATTCGGTTGTCGAGGGTGGTAATGGCGCCGGGTGCTCACGCATCCAGGGCCGTGACGATGGCGGCCGCGAATGCCGGGATGTCGGCGGGCATGCGGCTGGTGATGAGCCGTCCGTCGACCACCACCGGCTCGTCGACGACCGTGGCGCCCGCGTTGGACATGTCGCGGCGCAGGGAATACCAGCCGGTCGCGCGCCGGCCTTGCAGGACATCGGCTTCCACCAGCATCCACGGGGCGTGGCAGATGGCGGCGACGGTCTTGTCCTCGTCGATAAAGCGCTTGACGATCTCCACGGCGGCTGGAACCATCCGCAGCGTGTCGGGATTGCTCAGTCCGCCGGGGAGCACCAGCGCGTCGTAGTCGTCGACGGTCACGTCCTCCAGCAGATGGTCGGGCGTGATGGCTCGCGTTGAATCCTTCGAGGCGCCCGCCTGCTCGTCCCACACGACGCCGGTGATGGGGGTGCGGCTGGGTGAGGCGAGCGAGACCTTGGCGCCCGCGTCCAGCAGGGCCTGCCTGACGTCGAATAGTTCGGATTCTTCGTAGCCGTGGGTCGCCATCATCAGGACACGGCGGGACTGGATCGGTTTCATGGGGATTTCCTTGTCGGCTTGGTGTTCGGGTCGGTGATGCGTAATCTATCGGCCAGCCGCGCACATGAAAAAGACTTTGTTTATCTGCCACCGATACATGCGGAGTATGGGGACCCATGGAACTGCGTCATCTACGCTATTTCGTCGCCGTCGCCGAAGAGGGCAACGTCACGACGGCCGCCTTGCGGCGCCTGCATACGGCGCAGCCTTCGCTCAGCCGGCAGCTGAAGGACCTGGAAGAGGAGGTCGGCGCCGATCTGTTGATCCGGAATGCCCGGGGCGTCGAACTCACGCCCGCCGGTGTGGCCTTCCTGGAGCAGGCGCGGCTGGCCTTGAGCCACGCCGCCGAGGCCGTGGCGGCAGCGCGGCGCGCGGCGCGACCGCCCAAAGAAAGCTTCACCGTGGGTTTTCTTACGGGGCAGGAAGTCGATTGGCTGCCCGGCATCACCGAGGTGCTGCGCGACGAGCTGCCCAAGCTGGAATTCAAGGTGACCAGCCTGCAATCGCCCGCGCTGGCCGATGCCTTGCAGCGCGGAGAGGTCGATGCCGGCATTTTGCGCGTGGAGCCCAGGCCGGACCTGCGCTATGAGGTCGTGGCCCAGGAGCCCTTGCTGGTGATCATGCCCAGCGGACATCGCCTGGCCAGCCAGGGTGAGATCGATCCCAGCGATCTGGCCGGCGAAACTTTCATCGGCTATTCCGACGTGCCGCACGTGCTGCGCGACGCGGTCGCCGCCTACCTGGCCAAGCATGGAGTGGCGATCCATCCGCGCTACAAGCTGGACGACTACGGCACGGGCCTGACGCTGGTGACCTCCACCGGGGGAATTACCTTGCTGCCCGCGTATGTGGAACCGCTGCTGCCATGGTCCGTGGTCGGCAGGCGGTTGAAGGGCGTGCAGCCGACGATAGACATTGCGCTCGGCTATCGCGCCGACAATTCGTCGCCGGCGCTGGGGACGCTGCTGGCCAACCTTACACAGTTGAAGGTATGGGGGCCCAGGGGCGCGCGACGGAAGTAGGCAGGTAAACGCCCTCGTACATCCATAGCCGCGACTGGCCGGCCATCAGGCTTGGAATTGCCCGGAAATCATCGAGCTGGAACCGGGGTCTCATGGACAAATAGGGAATTTTGGGTAAAATGGCCTAAATTCCGTATGGAGCCCGCCATGGCCGCCCATTCCCGCGCCGCACAGACCTTGGATACCTTGCCGGTCACCCCCGCTTCCGCCGTTAAAAAAGACGGCTGGCGCGGCATGATGCGAACGCTGGCTTCCACCGGCAAGCTGGTGGTCACGAACCACAACCACCCGGAAGCCGTCATCCTGTCCACGGCCGAATATACCAAGCTGGTCGAGGCGGCCGCGGCGTTCGAACAGACCGCTCCCGACCCTCTGGCCGACCTGCGCCGCAAGTTCGACGAGCGGCTGGCGGCACTCGATGAACCCGATGCGGGCGACCGCCTCCGTGCGCTTATGACCGGTCCGGCCAAGCTCGACGGCAAGGTGAAAGCCGGATCCACGTATTGATGTCCAGGCCTGTTTTATATGTCCTGGCGGGCATCAACGGCGCCGGGAAGAGTTCCATCGGCGGGCATTTGTTGACTGAAGCCGGGCTTGCGTGGTTCAACCCCGACACCTTTGCGCGGGAGCTGGTGCGCCAGTCCGGTTATGAGCAGTCCGAGGCGAACATCGCCGCCTGGACCGAAGGGGTCCGGCGCCTGGACGACGCCATCGCCCGCCGTCGGACATACGCCTTCGAGACCACGCTGGGCGGCCATACCATCGTGAAGAAGCTGATTGCCGCGGCCGCCACGCATGACGTGCTGGTCTGGTTTTGCGGCTTGCGTGACGCCGAGCAGCATATCGCTCGCGTGCGGCAACGCGTGGCCCAAGGCGGCCATGACATTCCTGAAGAACGCATACGCCAACGCTGCCGCACGTCGCTGCAGAACCTGTTGGGCTTGATGCCGCATCTCGCGCTATTGAGCGTCTATGACAACAGCGTCGACGTGGCAGTAGGCGCGGCGGTGCCGGATCCCAGGCTGGTGCTGCGCATGGAGGCTGGCCGCCGTGTGTTCCCGGCCATGATCGCGGACGCACGCCACACCCCCGACTGGGCAAAGCCGCTGGTCGAGGCCGCGTTCCAGGACGACGCCTAGTCGTTCGAATCATTTTGAAGTTTCGGATGCCTACCCTGTCATTCGGCCTCAATGGCTGACTTCGCCCAGGGGTATGTCGGACATCAGTCCGCGTATCGTGTCCCGCAGCCACGCATGTGCCTGGGATGCGTCCCAACGGCGGTGCCATGACATGTTGTAGCGGACCGGCGGCGCATCGAAGTCGAATTGCACGACGTCCAAGGGAAAGGTCTGCGAGATGAACCGCGCCAATTGCAGTGGCAGCGCCAGCGCATAATCGGTCCGCATGATGACGAATGGCGCGATGCTGATGTTGGAAAGATACGATCCCAGCTTGCGCCGCAGGCCCTGCTGTTGCAGCCAGCGGTCCATGTTGTTCTTGTCGCGAATCTCGTAGCTGCTCAGCGTCACAAAGGACAATTCGCAGAACTGGTCCAGGTCGATCGGCCCGGCGCCGACGGGATGGCCGCGCCTGACAACGCAGGCGCGCCGATCCGTCGAAAGCGGAATGCGTACGACTTTCTCCATGCCCTGGGGCATTTCGCCTACTTCGACATCGACGATCAGGTCGATGCCCAGGTTGTCCAGCTCGAGCGCGGTCGGGGTTGGGCTGGGCGGTGCATTGAACATGATCTTGACCCCAGGGGCGTGCGTCGCGCACCAGGCGATCAGCGCCGGCGCGAGTACCCATTCCACCATGTTGCTGCAGGCGATGCGGAAGGTGCGGGTCGAGGCCGCGGGATCGAACACCCGGCTTTCCTCGATCGCGAAGCGCATCGACGCCAACGCCTCCCGTATGGGTTCCCGCAGGCCGAGGGCACGGTCCGTAAGCTCGAAGCTGCGGCCGTTGCTCAGGAACAGGGGGTCTCCAAAAATATGCCGCAGCTCCGCGAGTTTCCGGCTGACCCCAGGCTGCGTCATGTTCAGCAGTTCCGCGGCGCGCGTCGCGTTCCGCACCGAAGACAGGACTTCAAAGACGATCAACAGGTTCAGGTTGACTCGTCGAAGCGAAGACACGTCCATTTGGCATCGCCCCTTTCGGCATCGCCGCCATACCAGATTCGATATGCCGGCATGAGCAGTCTTTATTGGATTGTCGAAACCCGGGTACCTAACATCGAGCTCCTGAACAAGGAGTATTCATGGCGCTCAGGATATTGTCTGCACAAATTTCGCACGAGACAAACACTTTCTCCACGACTCCCACGACCTTGGAATCCTTCCGGCTCCGGACGTTCTGGCTAGGCGCCGACATTGGGCGGAACATGCGAGGAACCAAGACCGAAGTCGGGGCGCATATCGACGCCGCCGAGAAATACGGTTGGGAGCTGGTTCAACCGATCATCGCGCACGCCACGCCCGCGGGAAGGGTGACGAAAGCAACCTGGGAATTTTTCGTCAAGACCATCTGCGAGGCCGCGGAAGGCGTTGACGGCGTCCTGCTCGCCCTGCATGGCGCGATGGTGGTCGAGGAAATCGACGATGCCGAAGGGGAATTGCTTTCCATCCTGCGCAAACAGTTGGGGGACAGCGTACCCGTCGCCGTCAGCCTCGATATGCACGCCAACGTGTCCCAGCGCATGGCCGATCTGTCGAACGCCATCGTGACGTACCGCACCTATCCCCACGTCGATCACTATCCCACCGGGCTGCTCGCCGCGGAATTGCTGGACCGCATGCTCAGGACCGGAGAGAGATTCCAGGTCGCCTACCTGCAGCCCGCCACGCTGGACGGATGCGATTTCGGCCGCACCCACGCCGACGCCACGGTGATGCCGTCGTTGCTGGCGCAAGCCGACGCGATACAGGCCGCATCTCCCGATATCCAGGCGATAGCGGTTTGCGCCGGCTTTCCCTGGTCGGATATCGAGTCGGTCGGCCCTTCCGTATGCGTGACCGGTAGGGGCGGCGTGGACGCTTTGAAAGCGCTCGCGACGCCGCTCGCGGACGGCATCTGGGCGACCAGGCACATGCGCAGCGTGCGCTATGCCAGCATCGAAGAAGCGGTCGACCACGCCCGGCGCGCGCCGGAGAGTGGATCACCCTTGGTCATCGGCGACGCCACCGACAATCCGGGCCAGGGCGCGCCTGGCAACAATGTGGCATTGCTCCAAGCCTTCCTGGCCGCCGGCATCTCGGGAGTCGCCGTCGCGTGCGTCTCGGACCCGGCCGCTGTCCGCGCGTGTATCGCCGCCGGCGAGGGAAGCAGGGTGACGCTGGAGCTGGGATCGCTCTCGGGCCAGCGCCGCATGCCGCTGAAGGTAACGGGCGCCGTCACGCTGGCGAAGGACGATGCCCGCTTCGTCATCAGCGGCACCATGCGGAAGGGGCTGGAGATGTCGCTCGGACCCACCGCCGTGCTGCAGGTGGAAGGGATCACCGTGATCATCGCGACGGCGAACCTGCAGGTGATCGACCTGGAGATCCTGCGCTGCGTCGGCCTGCGGCCGGAAGGCTTCCGGGTCCTGGTCGTCAAGTCGCAGCAGCACTTCCGCAATGCGTTCACGCCCATCGCCTCGTCGGTAATGATCGTGGACGCCAAGGGCGCCGTTTCGCCCGATCTGACGCACCTTGACTACAAAAATACGCGCAGGCCGATCTGGCCGCTTGATTCATTCTCGGAATGAAAGGGGAAAAGATGCTTAAGGGTTTGCTTCGTTCCGCTCGGCAAGTCGGGGTCCTGGTATTCGCGCTGTTGGGGCTGCTTGCCACGCACTTGGCCATGGCGCAGAACTTTCCTTCCAGGCCGATCACGATCTACACCGGCTTTCCGCCGGGGGGCGGCAATGACGCCGTGGCGCGGGTCATCGGTGAGCAGCTGAGCAAAACGCTCAAGCAGTCGGTGATCGTCGACAGCAAGATAGGGGCTGGAGGAGAGATCGCCAACGCATTCGTCGGCCGGTCGGCGCCCGACGGGTATACCTTGTTCCTCGCGGGGAACGGCTCGATGTCCATCAGTCCCGTCATTCATCCGGACATACCCTACGATCCGATGAAGTTCACGCCCATCGGCATGGTGGCGACGGCTGGCGCCATCCTGGTCGCGCGGAAGGATTTCCCGTACCACACGGTGCCCGAGATCGTCCGCTACGCCAAGGCCAACCCGGGGAAACTGACGTTTGCCTCATCGGGTATCGGCGCGGCCACCCATCTTGCCGGTGAACTCTTCAACGAGATGGCGGGTATCGATATCCTGCACGTGCCCTACAAAGGGGCATCGCAGGCGGTCACCGACGTCATAGGCGGCCGGGTGGACTTCTATTACGCGGCGTCCTCGGCAACCGCGTCCATCAAATCCGGGCAGCTGCGCGCGATTGCGGTCACCAGCAAGGATCGCCTTGAGGACATGCCGGACATTCCGCCGATCGGCGAATACCTGCCGGGTTATGACTTCAATTATTGGTATGCGCTTTTTGCGCCGCCTGGCACACCGGAAGCCGTGGCGCGCGCGCTGTCCGAAGCGGTGGCGCAGGCGCTGCAAGTGAAGGCCGTGCAGCAGCAGCTTGCCGCGCTGGAGCTGCGCCCTCAGGATATGCGCGGCGCTGAGTTGCGTAACTTCGTCGCCAGTGAAATCGAGAAAACCAGGCAGATCGCCAAGGCGGCGAATATCATCAGGGCGGCGCCGTGACCGAAACTGCGCGCTGCCTTCGATGCGCCCATCCAGCGCGGTGCCGGCGTACCTGGCCGTGAGGCGTGATGTGTCATGGGTCCGTACCCGCCCGCGTATCTGCCTGGCCGGTGATCTCGCCTTTCTCCAGCACATACTCCCTGTCCGCCACCATCTCCGCGAAGCGCGCATTCTGTTCGGACAGCAGCACGCTGGCGCCTTGCTTTTTCAATTGGATGATGGCTTGCGCCATCTGTTCGACGATGACGGGGGCGACGCCTTCGGAGGGCTCGTCCAGCAGCACCAGATAGGGGTTGCCCATCAGCGTGCGGGCGACGGTCAGCATCTGCTGTTCGCCGCCGCTCATGCGGTCGCCCGCGCGGGTCCGCATGGTGCCCAGGTTGGGAAACAGGGCGTAGAGCTGGTCGGCGGTCCAACTCGGAGCCGGGTGGCCGTCGGACCATGTGCGCGCCGGCTGCCGGCCGACGTGCAGGTTTTCCTCGACGGTCAGGCCGGCGAAGACGCGCCTGTCTTCCGGTACGAACCCCAGGCCCAGGCGGGCGATCTGGTGGGGCGCCTTGCGCGAGATGTCGCGGCCCATGAATTCCACATGCCCGCGGCGCTTGTCCAGCATGCCCATGATGGCTTTCAAGGTGGTCGACTTGCCCGCGCCGTTGCGGCCCATCAGGGCGACGACCTCGCCACGGCGGACTTCCAGGTCGAGGTCGAACAGGATGTGGGCGGCGCCGTACCAGGCGTTCAGGTGCCGTACGCGCAGCAGGATTTCCGTCCGCCTTGCGGCAGGGGGCGCGACCGGTGGCAGCGACGTGCCAACGCCAGCGCCTGTTGCGGCTTCCTCGCCAATGCCCTCGCCGTCGGCATTCGACGCCGGGCCTTCATCGCGATCATGCGGAGCGACAGTCTCGAACGTCGACCCTGAGCCGAAGTAGATCCGTTGCACTTCCGGGTCCGCGCGCACCGCCGCCGCGCTGCCTTGGGCGATGATCTTCCCGCGCCCCAGCACGATGACCCGGTCCGCGTGGGCGAACACCACGTCCATGCTGTGTTCGGTGAACAGCACCGCCATTCCGCGTTCGACGACCAGCCGCCGGGTCAAGGACATGAGCGCGTTGCGTTCGCCACCGGCCATGCCGGCGGTGGGCTCGTCCATCAGCAGCATCTTGGGCGCGTTCGCCAGGGCCATCGCGAGCTCGACGCGCTTGACGTCGCCATAGGCCAGTTCGCTGCAGGGGCGGTCGGCCTGGTCGGCCATGCCCACCTGGTCCAGCAGCGCCAGCGCCTCGGACCGGTAACGCGCCGCCGCCGGCTGCCATGCCGAATAGACCTGCCCGTGATACGACAGCAGCGTCATCTGCACGTTTTCGACGACGGACAGGGATGCGAAGGTCTCTGCGATCTGGAAGGTGCGGCCCACGCCCAGCCGCCAGATATCGCGTGGATGCAGGCCGGTCAGGTCCTTGCCATCCAGGATGACCGATCCCCCGGTGGGCGCGAGCTGCCCGCCGACCATGTTGAAGGTGGTGGACTTGCCGGCGCCGTTCGGGCCGATCAGGGCCACCAGTTCGCCCGGTGCGACGTCGAAATCGATGCCGTCGACCGCGGCGACGCCACCGAAATGCTTGCTCAGCGCGCGTACCCGCAGCAGGCTCATGCGGAGCTCCCGTAGGAGCCCGTATCCGCCGCACGATCGGCCGCGCGGCGCCCGCGCAGCCGGTCGCCGACGACGCGGAGGTATCCGGCGATACCTTGCGGGAAGGCCAGGACCAGCAACAGGATCACGCCGCCGAGCAGGGCGCGCCAGTAGTCGGTCGCGCGCATGACGTTGTCCTGCAGCCAGGTGTAGGCGGTGGCGCCGACGATGGGACCGGCCAGCGTCTGGATGCCGCCCAGCAGCACCATGACCAGGCCATCCACGGATTTGCCGACCGACATGACGTCCGGCGCGATGCTGCCTTTGGAGAAGGCGTACAGGGCGCCTGCCAGTCCGGCGAAGAGGCCGGCGACGACAAAGGCCGCCCACTGCACGCGCCGCACGTCCAGGCCGATGGCGTCGCTGCGCAACACCGAGTCGCGGCCGGCGCGCATGGCATAGCCGAAAGGCGAGTACAGCACCCGTCGCAGCAGCAGGACGCCGATGACGGTCAATGCCAGCGTCAGGTAGTAGTAGGCGTAGCCGGCCGATAGCCACGGCGCCGGCCACAGGCCGGTGATGCCGTTCGAGCCGCCGGTCTGCCCATCCCACTGGAAGACCACCGACCACACGATCTGGGAGAACGCCAGGGTCAGCATGGCCAGGTAGACGCCCGACAGGCGCACGCAGAACCACCCGAAAACCAGCGCGCCCACCGCCGCGACCAGCGGCGCGCCCAGCAGGGCGGCCTCCATCGGCAGCGAGGCGCTTTTCAGGAGCAGGGCGGCGCCATAGGCGCCCAGCCCGAAATAGGCGGCATGGCCGAAGGAGTGCATGCCGGCCGGACCCATGATGAAGTGCAGGCTGGCGGCGAACAGCACTGCCGTCAGGATGTCGGTCAGCAGCACGGTCGCATAGGGGAAGCGGTCGCCCAGCAGGGGCGTCAGGATCAGCAGCGCCAGGATGCCGGCCGCGAACCAGCGCAGGCCGCGCGACGACGGGCGCAGGGGCGCTTCGATCGGCGCCGCGCCGCGCGCCAGCACGGCGGGGCGTCCGAGCAGGCCCCAGGGCCGCACCGCCAGGACGATCGCCATGACCAGGAATTCGGCCACCAGCGTCAGGGGCGCCAGGGAAACTTCCATGCCGGCGATGCTGAACGAGCCGATGGCGATGCACAGCGCCTTGATTTCCGCGATGAGCAGCGCGGCGACATACGCGCCGGGTATCGAGCCCATGCCGCCGACGACGACGACGACGAAGGCGTCGCCGATGATGCGCAGGTCCAGCCCCAGGCTGGCGGGCTCGCGCGGCAATTGCACCGCGCCGCCCAGGCCCGCCAGGGCGGCGCCCAGCGCGAATACGCCGGTGAAAAGCCAGGCCTGGTTGACGCCCAGGGCGCCGAGCATTTCCCTGTCCTGCGTGGCGGCGCGCACCAGCGTGCCCCAGCGCGTGCGCGTCAGCAGCAGCCAGAGCAGGCCCAGCACGATCGGGCCGAGGGCGATCAGGACCAGGCTGTATGCCGGAAACTGCCGGCCCAGGATGGAGACGGCGCCGCCCAGCCCCGGCGCGCGCCGGCCCAGCAGGTCTTCCGGGCCCCAGATGGCCAGGACCGCGTCGTTGATCACCAGCACCAGCGCGAACGTGGCCAGCAGCTGGAACAGCTCGGGCGCGCGGTAGATGCGGCGCAGCAGCGCGCTCTCGACGAGCGCGCCAAGGATGCCGATGACGGCGGCCGCCAGCACCACGCTGCCCCAGAAGCCCAACGCCGTCGCGCCGTATCGTTCGGTCAGGCTGTACGCGACGTACAGGCCCACCATATACAGCGAACCGTGGGCGAAGTTGACGATGCGCGTTACGCCGAAGATAAGCGACAGGCCCGCGGCGACCAGGAACAGCGTGGATGCTTCGGCCAGGCCGTTCAGCAGCTGGACGATCAGCGCATTCAGGCTCAGGCCGGTCATCAATTCGCCGGACGCAGCTTCTTCACTTCCTCGTCCGAGGGCAGGAAATTCGCGCCGTTCATGTATTGGTAATCGACCATGACGCCCTTGCCATCCTTTTGCGCCAGCTTGCCGACGTAGGCGCCCATGGTGGATTGATGGTCGATGGCGCGGTATTCGATGGGGCCGAAGGGCGTGCCGACCTTCAAGCCTTCGAAGGCGGCGATGAGTTTTTCGGTGTCGGCGCCGCCGGCTTTCTTCATGCCCGCGGCCATCGACATGACCGAGCTGTAGCCGATGATGGACCCCAGGCGCGGGTAGTCCTTGTAGCGGTCCTGGTAGGCCTTCAGGAAAGCCGTGTGTTCAGGGGTCTGGATGGAGTACCAGGGATAACCGGTGACGATCCAGCCGTTGGGAGTTTCGTCCTTCAAGGGATCCAGGTATTCCGGTTCGCCGCTCAGCAGGCTGACCACGGGCGTGCCGGGAAACAGGCCGCGGGTGTTGCCTTCGCGGACCAGCTTGGCGACGTCGGCGGCGAACAGGACGTTGAAGATGGCGTCCGGCTTGGCATCGGCCAGGGCTTGCACGACGCTGCCGGCATCGACCTTGCCCAGCGGGGTCGCCTGCTCGGCGACGAATTGGACGTCGGGCTGGGCCTTTTTCATCAAGGCCTTGAAGGTGGCGGCAGCCGATTGGCCGTATTCGTAGTTGGGGTAGACGATGGCCCAGCGCTTTTTGTTCAGCCTGGCGGCTTCGGGCACCAGCATGGCGGTCTGCATATAGGTGGAGACGCGCAGGCGGAAGGTGTAGCGGTTGCCGTCCTGCCAGACGATCTTGTCGGTCAGCGGCTCGCTGGCCAGGAAGAACACTTTCTTCTGCTTGGCGAAATCGGTCAGGGCAAGGCCGATGTTGGACAGGAAGGAACCCATCAGCACGTCGACGCGCTCGCGCGACAGCAGTTCTTCGGCGGCGCGTACGGCGTCGCCGGGGTTGGCGTTGTCGTCGCGCGTGATCAGCTCCAGCTTTTTGCCGCCGATGCCGCCGGCGGCGTTGACCTGCTCGACGGCCAGCTCCATGCCCTTGCGGTACGGGTCCAGAAACGCCGGTTGCGATTTATAGCTGTTGATCTCGCCGATCTTGATCGTGGTTTGCGCGGCGGCGGGGGACGAGAACCCCAGTGAAATGCAGGCAAGAGCGAAACCGACGAAGGCGGACGCGGCGCCGCGTGCCAGGCGATCGGCGGCGTCCCGCTGCCGCGCGGCTATTTCAATGTTCATAATTTCCCCAGGTTGCAATACAGATCGATGTCGGGCAGTAAAACGACGTAGCCGACAATATAAATTGCTTTTGGGTGCTGGCGTGGCGATTTGAGAAGTATCAAAATCGATGAGAATTGCTGATACCTCAGCCTGGGCGGTCAGGCTTCTTCCGCTTCGGCGCTGTACGTTTCTCCGGCGATCAGCACGCGCAGCAATCGCTCGCGCTCGGGACCTTGCAGTGCGGGGTCGCAGACGGGCTTGCGGGCGATCCAGCTGGCGACCGGGAGGCCGTCGCGGAACAGGATGCGGTTGCCGGCCAGGGCCGGTACTTTTTCTCCGGGCAGCAGCGTGCCGCAGAGGTTCAGCGGGTCGATCGCCGAGATGCGTACCAGGGCGCCTTCCGGCGGCCGGCGGCGTACCTGGCGCAGCAGGGGAATGGCTTCCGGCAGGGCGAATTGTTCGCCCGCGAGGCCGTCGACGAAGCGGCCGCCGCGGATGTCGCCGCGGGCTTCCATGCGGTGCAGGACCGGCAGCCATTCCCGCCAGGGCGGCAGCCAGTCGGCTTCGCGGTCCAGCAGGCGCCAGAACACCACGCCGTAGCGGCGCAGCAGGACGCGGGCGATGTGTTCCAGCGTCTCCGGCGGTATGGTGGGGCGGCGGGCCGCCGTGGCCGCCGCCGCTGCGCCCGGGCGGCGCACCGGGGCCCAGCGGCCGGCGGCCTCCAGCGGATCGGGCATGGCGCCGCGGCGCCGGCGCGCGGCGTGGGCGGTGCGGCGGGATGCCGGCAGCAGCAGGGCGCGCAGGCCGGCGTAGCTGTCGGCCGCGATCAGCCCCGCCGCGACGAGTTCGCCCAGGACCTCTTCCAGCTGGCCGGGCAGCAGCCGCGTTTCCGCCAGCAGTTCGTCGAAGAACATGGCGCCGCCGTCCAGCAGGGCGGAGAACGCCAGCCGCGCGCGCGGCGTGATGTCGATGTCCTCGTCCAGGTGGGGCAGGGCCTGCCACAGGCGCAGATGGCGCCGGGGCAGGATCACCATGGGCGTCGCGCGCACCGGCCCGGCGCCCGGGCGGCTGCCGGCGGCGCGCGCCGGATGGGACAGGCGGGTCCAGGCGATCTTGCCGGCGCGGGACAGTTCGTCCAGCCAGTCCGGCGCGTAGTCGGCGATGCGGGCGGAAAGCAGTTCGCTTTCCCAGGCGCCGGCGGGCGCTTCGTAGCCTTCCAGCTGGTCCAGGATGGTGGGCAGCGCGTGCGGGCCGCTCAGGCGCGCGTCGCTCGAGACGTGTTGCCAATCGAACAGGAAACGCATGTAGTCCTGCCGGGAAACCGGCTCCACTTCGCTGCGCAGGCGTTTGATGGTGTGGCGGTGGATGCGGGCCAGCAGATGCCGCTCGCACCATTCCTCGGTGGCGGCGCCGGGAGTGAAGCGGCCGCGCATGATGCTGCCTTCGGCTTCCAGCTGGGCCAGCGCGATGGCCAAGGTGGAGGGTGGAAAGCGCAGCAGCGTGGCGAGCGCGTCCGTGGCGATCGGCCCGCTGGCGCCAAGGCGCGCCCGCGCGATCTCCACCCGGGCCTTCTCGGGGTCCCAGGCGCTGTCTTCCGGCAAGGGCGACAGGGCGGGTTCGGTATCCGATTCCGGATAGGCCGCGAGCAGGGCGCCCAGGCGCTCCAGCGCCACCCAGAAAGTCGTGCGCGCGTCGCCGGGTGACGGGAGCCGAAGCCGGCAGGCGCGGCCGGTTTCGGCCAGGGCTTGCAGCCATGTGTTCCACGACGGGCGCGTATCCGCTTCATTCGTCGTGACGAAGGCCAGTTCGTTCAGCGTCTCGTGCATTTCGTCGGCGTCGCGCGGCTCCGGCCAGGCTTCCGCCCGCACGCGTTCGATGGCGTCGGCGTCCAGCGCGCCCAGGTCGTCCGCGCCGGCGGGGTCGCTCCAGCGGCGCGCCATGACGGCATGCGCGCGGCGTTCTTCCAGCGGCGCGTCGTCCAGGAACGCATAAGGCTTCGCGCTGAGTATCTCCATCGCCAGCGGCGACGGTGCCGGCAGATCGCGCGCCAGCAGCCGGCATTCGCCCTGTTCGATGCGCCGCAGGATGGCAAGCCACCGTTCGGTGTCCATCGCTTCGTGCAGGCAATCGTCCAGCGCCTGGGCGACCAGCGGATGGTCCGGGATCTCGCGCTCGCCCTGGACGTTCTCCAGGCAGGCGGCCTGGTCCGGAAAAACCGATGCGAGCAGATCGTCGCTGCGCATGCGCTGGATGGGAGGCGCCACCTTGCGGCCGCCGGAAAACCGCGGCAGTGCCAGCGCGAAGCCTGCCGTCCAGCGCCATCGCACGTTGAACAAAGGGGCATCCAGCAAGGCCTGGATCAGCACATCTTCCGCCGTGGCCGCGCGCAGATAGGCCCAGACCTCGTCGAGCGGAAAGCTGTGCGCGTCCGACAGCGACAGCACGATGGCGTCTTCCGTGGCGGCGGCCTGCAATTCGAAATTGAAGCGTCGGCAGAAGCGCTTGCGCAGCGCCAGGCCCCAGGCGCGGTTCACGCGGCTGCCGAAGGGCGCGTGCAGCACCAGTTGCATGCCGCCGGATTCGTCGAAGAAGCGTTCCAGGATCAGGGTGTCCTGCGTGGGCAGTTCGCCCAGCGAGGCGCGCGCCCGGGCCAGGTAGTCGACGATCTGCCGCGCGGACGCGAGGTCGATGCCGATTTCTTCGGTCAGTGCGTCGGCGGCATGCTGCAAGACCGCGCTGCCCGCATCCGCCGCGGCACCGGCGGCGCCGCCGCCATCCAGCAGGGCGTCGACCCGCGCCCGCAGGCGCGCGACGCCGACGGACAGCTCGTCGCTGCGGCCGGGCGCTTCTCCCATCCAGAACGGAATATTCGGCGGCACGCCCTGCGCGTCTTCCACGCGCACCCGCCCGGTCTCCACGCGCACGATGCGATAGGACGTGTTTCCCAGCTGGAACACATCTCCAGCCAGGCTTTCGACGGCGAAGTCCTCGTTCACCGTGCCGATGTTCAGGCCCTGCGGTTCCAGCACCACCGCGTAATCGGCGTTCTCCGGTATGGCGCCGCCGGACGTCACCGCCGTCAGCTGGCTGCCGCGCCTGCCGCGCACCGTGCGCGCGACGGCATCGCGATGCAGATAGGTGGCGCGCTGGCCGTTGCGGCCCAGGTGTCCGGCGGTCAGCATGCGCAGTACGGCATCGAAGCGCGCGCGCGGCAGCTCCGCATAAGGCGCCGCCTGGCGCACCATGTCGTACAACGCGTCTTCCTGCCATTCGCGGCACGACACGTCCGCCACGATCTGCTGCGCCAGCACGTCCAAGGGTGCGCGCGGAATGCGCAGCAGGTCCAGCTCGCCGCGCCGCACGCAATCCAGCAGCGCCGCGCATTCGATCAGATCGTCGCGCGAGGTCGGAAACAGCCGGCCCTTGGGGATCCCGCCCACATGGTGCCCCGCGCGGCCCACGCGCTGAAGCAGCGCCGAAATGCCGCGCGGCGAGCCGACCTGGCAGACCAGATCGACGTCGCCGATATCGATGCCCAGCTCCAGCGATGCCGTCGCCACCAGTACCTGCAGCTGGCCGCGCTTCAAGCGTTGTTCGGCATGCAGGCGGTGCTCCTTCGACAAGCTGCCGTGGTGCGCGGCGACGGCATCGGCGCCCAGGCGTTCGGCCAGGTGGCGCGCCGCGCGCTCCGCCGTGCGGCGCGTGTTCACGAACACCAGCGTCGTGCGGTGCGCGGTTGCCAGCGCCGCCATGCGGTCGTACAGCAAGTCCCACACGTCGGTGGCCATGACGGCTTCCAAGGGCACGGGCGGCAGCTCGATCGCCAGGTCGCGCTGCCGCGTATGGCCGACGTCGACGATGGCGCAGTCCGGCGCGCGCACGGCGCCGGCCAGGAAACGCGCAACGGCGTCCAAGGGTTTCTGCGTGGCGGACAGACCGATGCGCGCCGGCGGCGCGGCGCAAAGCGCGTCCAGCCGCGCCAGGCTGAGCGCCAGATGGCTGCCCCGCTTGGTACCCGCGACCGCGTGGATTTCGTCGACGATCACCGTGCGCGTCGTGGCCAGCATCGCCCGCCCGCTCGTGGAGGTCAGCAGCACATATAGCGATTCCGGCGTCGTGACGATGATGTGCGGCGGCCGCTTGCGCATGGCCGCGCGATCCTGCTGCGTGGTGTCGCCGGTGCGCACCGCCGTCCGTATGCCGTGCTCCGGCAGGCCCATCCGCAGCAAGGCCTGGCCGATGCCGGCCAGCGGCGCTTCCAGATTGACCTGGATGTCGTTGGACAAGGCCTTCAGCGGGGAGACGTAGACCACCGCGGTTTCGTCGGGCAGCGTGCCGCCGGCCGCGATGCTGTCGCGCACCAGTTCGTCGATGGCGGCCAGGAATGCGGTCAGGGTCTTGCCCGAACCGGTCGGCGCCGCGATCAGCACGGGGCGGCGCTCACGGATGAGCGGCCACGCGGCTTCCTGCGCCGGGGTGGGCGATGGGAAAGCCTGTCGGAACCAGGTGGCAACGGCGGGGTGAAAGGCGTCCAGCGCAAGGGCGCCGGCGCGGACGGCGGTCATGGCTACTTATATCGGGGCACAAAACCGGAAGTCAACCGCGACGGGAAGCCAACCACGGCGACCCGGCCGGCGCGCAGGACCGATGTCCGGCTAAGATCCGGGCATGAAGACGACCCTGGACGAAATGCAGACCTTCATCGCCGTGGTGGACACCGGCTCCATCACGGCCGCGTCGACCCAGTTGGGCCAGACCGTATCCGCCATCAGCCGCGCGCTGGCCCGGCTGGAGCGCAAGCTGGACACGACGCTATTGCAGCGCACGACCCGCCGCCTGGCGTTGACGCAGGAAGGCCAGTTGTTCCTGGACGATGCCCGCCGCATCATCGAATCGGTCGATGCGATGGAAGAGCAGATGGCGGTACGCCGCCAAGTGCCCGCCGGCCTGCTGCGCGTCAACGCCGCGTCGCCTTTCATGCTGCACGTGGTGGTGCCGCTGGTCGGAGGCTTTCGCGAACGCTACCCGGAGATCACGCTGGAGCTGCATACCAGCGACCAGATCATCGATCTGCTGGAGCAGCGCACGGACATCGCCATCCGTATCGGTCCGCTGCGCGATTCGACGCTGCATGCGCGTTCCCTGGGCAGCAATGCCTTGCGGATACTGGCCAGCCCGTCGTACCTGAAGCAGCACGGCAAGCCGCGCAGTCCCGCCGACCTGGCCCGCCACAGCCTGCTGGGCTTCACGCAGCCGGATAGCCTGAACCAGTGGCCGCTGCGGCGCGAGGCCGAGACTTCCATGCCGATCACGCCCACCTTGTCCGCGTCCAGCGGCGAGACCTTGCGGCAGCTGGCGCTGGTCGGGCAGGGGCTGGTGTGCCTGGCGGACTTCATGACCCGGGAGGATCGCCGGCGCGGCGATCTGGTGCAGGTGCTGGCGCGCGACACCGTGGAATTGCGCCAGCCGGTGCATGCGGTGTACTACCGGAATACGCAGCTGGCGTCGCGCATCGCATGTTTCCTGGACTACGTGGCCGAGCAGATGCGCGCGCAGGCGGATTGAAGGATAGAGCCACGAAGGACAGAACGACGAAGGACAGAAGCGGCGGCGGGCGGGCCGCCGCGTTTACTACTGCTCCAGCAACTGCGTGGTGCGCCACTTGATCAAGGACACCTGGCAGGCCTGTTCGGTGTCGCCGGCGCCCGTGCCGCCCATGAGCGCGGCGCCCTGGCGCTTGCATTCCTTTTGCAGGAAGCTCTTGAAGCTGTCCTGCGCATGCTTCAGCGTGCGCAGTGCTTCCGGTGTCGACGCGGAATCGATCTTCCTGAGGTCGGCTTCGACCTTGGCGTAGACGGCATTCATCTGTTGCCGGGCCGCCTTCAACTCGGTGTCCAGGCAGCCATGCATTGCCGTCCTGGGTTGGCCCGCCAATGCCGCGGCGCAGTTGTCGAGAACGCTGGCCGTGGTGACCGGCGCCGCGGCGCCGGCGCTCCATGCGGCGCCTGGGGCTGCCGCCCATGCCGCCATGGCGGCGATACCGATACGCAGAAGTGTTGCTTTCATGGCCTGGTCCTTTCGATCACGAGATAAACGTGCCGACGATTTTAGGAATGGGCGATGCGATCGGCCCGGCTGGACGTGGAATGACCGTTGAGTCCGAGCCGCTAAATCATTCCACATGAATTGACGCTGAACGCTGTAGGCCCGATGACGGCGGCTGCGGCCACGCAGCAACAGAAGCACATATTTCATACACAGTCTGGTTATCTTTTGATAATCTGCGGCGCGCATCTGAACAATTAGAAATGGTGAATGCAACAAAACGTTGTGTTCAGCTTGTATCACCACGCTGTATCCCGGGCAGGGTAGCGATCACCGTTCATCCAGGCCCTTACATGGAATCGGGCGAATGAAGAATCGGGTGAGGGTGACGGTGGGCGGTGGGGCGTTGCTGGGCGGCGCGGCCGCATTCATGGCGTCCCATGCCGCGCTGGCGCAGGCCATGAACTGCACATCAAGCGGCCTCTATCAGTGCATCAATGGCGACGCGCCCGCCACTTCGTCCATCGGTGTGGTCGTACCATCGGGCCAGCCCGGATCGGTCATCAACAACGCTCCCATCGCTTATACGCCGCCGTCGTCATCCAATGCGGCCTTGGGCGTTTCCACCTACAGCGGTTCCCCCCAGGGCTTTTCCGTCATCAACCAGGGCAGCATCGACCTGGAAGGCGGACCGTCCACCATCAACGATTACGTCTTCGGGGTCTGGGCATTGCAGCAGGGGGCCGCGTCGGCCGCCGGCACGAGTACGAGCGGCATCGTGTCGGTGACCAATTCCGCCTCGATCACCTTGAATTCGCCCGCCGTGCAGGCAATCGGCGGGGCGGCCATCTGGGCGGCCGACCAGGGCGGCGTCGGGCAGGTGCTGGGTACGACGGGGACGCAGGGCGGCGCGTCCGCGGGCGTGTCCGTCGTCAACAACGGCGGCATCAATGCGACGCTGAGCGGGACGACCGGGTTTGCGGGCATCCAGGCCATGTCGGTCGGCGGCGCGTCCGCCAGCGGGCCGAACCTGATTTTCAATGCGGGGGCCGGCGGGACGGGCGGACCGGCGTCGGTGACGTCCGGTGCATCGGTGGGCGTGAACTGGACCTGGCAGAACGCGGGCAGCGGCAACACGGGCGTCTACGGCATCCAGGCCTATTCCCAGGGCGGCGCCGGCGGCAATACCGATGCGGGGACCGACGGCGGTTCGTATGGCGGCAGCGGCGGCGCGGCCGGCGCGGCCACGGTCACCCTGAGCAAGTTCGGCGACGTCGCCCTGACCGTGCAGGGCACGCCGCCGTCGGGTTTCCCGGCCGCGCCCAGCGCGGTGGTCGGCGCCTACAGCATCGGCGGCGCGGGCGGGTACGCGGCACAAGGCAATACCAACAGCGGCGCCAGCGGCGGCGCGGCGGGCCCGGCGCAGATCTCGCTGACGGACGCCTTCATTACCGGGAGCGGTAGCGATCTGCCCGGCCTGCTGGCGTACAGCGCGGGCGGCGCGGGCGGCTACGGCGGAACGCCGGCGTCGGGAGACGGCACCTTGAATCCGTACCAGAACGGCGCCGCCGGCGGCAGTACGGCCGGCGCTTCGATCTCCGTGCTGGCGCAGACCCGATCGAACACGATCATGACGACGGCCGGCGGTATCGGCCAGTCGCCCGCCATCATCGCGGCGCAGTTGGGCGGCGCCGGCGGCTACGGCGGCAACAGCCAGGACGGCGGCTTCTCGCATTCGCAGGGCGGCAACGGCGGCGATGGCGGCAATGCCGGTCCCATCGGTATCCAGGTCCAGGGAAGCAGCCCCAACCTGGTCACGCTGTCCACCAATGGCGCGACATCGCCCGGCATCTATGCCTACAGCCTGGGTGGGACCGCGGGCTATGGCGGACGGTCGCAGACGAATGTGGGCGGCAGCGCGCAGGGCGGTGCGGGCGGTGCCGGCGGCGCGGGTGGCAACATCAACATCTCGATCGCGTCCACCGCGATCCAGACGCAGCAGGTTTCGTCTCCCGGCATCGTGGCGCGGTCCGAAGGCGGCATAGGCGGCAGCGGCGGCTTCGCCAGCGCCGACAGCGCCACTGGCGGCTCGGGCGGCAACGGCGGCGCGTCGGGCAACATCGTCATCCAGACCGATGGCAATTCCGCGATCACCACCGTCGGCAGCGATTCGATGGGCATTCTGGCGCAGTCCCTGAGCGCGGCTGGCGGCGATGCCAACGGCAACAATACGGTGGGTTCCGCCAGCGGCGGCAATCCCGGCACGGGCGGGCAGGCGGGCACCGTGAACGTCACCAACGGGGCCGCCATCACCACGTCGGGCCTGACGTCACGCGGCATCCTCGTGCAGTCGATGGCGGGTTCGGGCGGCAGCGGCGCGTCGAACTGGTCGCTGTTCCACTCCGGCGGGAGCACGGGCGGCGCGGGCGGAGCGGCCGGCGCGGTTGCCGTCGCGAACAGCGGCGCCATCACGACCGCTGGCGACAACTCGGAAGGCATCCTGCTGCAATCCATCGGGGGCGGCGGCGGCGCGGGCGGCCAGGGATCCGGCGTATTCAACAGCCCGGGCGGCAGCGGCGGCAACGGCTCTGGTGGCGGCGCGGTGAACCTGGTCAACAGCGGGTCCATCACGACCGCCGGCGAAGGTTCGATCGGCGTGCTCACGCAGTCCATCGGCGGCAATGGCGGGGATGGCGGCGGTTCGTACAGCATTTCCGTCGCGGTGGGCGGCACCGGCGGCAACGCGGCGGCGGGCGGCGATATCAGCGCCACGCTGAACAGCGGGTCGAACATCAGCACCACCGGCGCGGGCGCGCATGGCCTGGTCTTCCAGTCCATCGGCGGTGGCGGCGGCAACGGGGGCAGCGCGACCAGCACCGGCGTGGCCGTGACGGTCTCGGTAGGCGGTCAGGGCGGCGACGGCGGAGCCGGCGGCAACGTTCTCGTCAGCGGCAACGGCGCCAACGTGTCCGCATCTGGCAGCAAGTCGGCGGGCCTGATCGCGCAATCGATCGGCGGCGGCGGCGGCACGGGTGGATCGGCCATGGGCACTTCGGCGAGCGCCGTCTTCGACGCGTCGGTATCGGTGGGCGGCAGGGGCGGCAATGCAGCCAGCGACGCGGGGCAGGTTTCCGTCAGCCTCGCGGGCGGTTCCATCGCCACCGGCCAGGATCCGCATCTGATCATCGGATCGACGGCGCCGGGTTCCTGCCTGGGCTCCGGCGGCCAGGCGGGCGGGGCCTGCAACGTACTTCCCGTCGACAGCCATGGTGTGGTGGTGCAGAGCGTGGGCGGGGGCGGAGGAAGCGGCGGCCAGGCCACGGCGCAGGCCATTGCGATCGCGGCGCCCGTGACGCCGAGCGGTTCGCAGGGGGCGATCGCCGCGTCCGTGGCGGTGGGCGGCAACGGCGGCGCGGGCGGCAATGGGGGGATGGCGCAGTTTTCCCTGTCCAGCGGCGGAACGATCACCACGGCGGGCAATGGCGGCGTTGGCGCGCTGGTCCAGAGCGTGGGCGGCGGCGGCGGCGACGGCGGCGATTCGTCGGCCATGGCGGCCACGATCGGCTATGGGTCCGGGTCCGTGCCGGACGGCGGCAAGGCCCCCGCGGCCCAGGTGACGTCCACGGTGGCGGGCACCGGAGGAAAGCCCGGCAACGGCTCGACCGTGCAGGTCGCCATCGGCGGTTCGGTCGCCGTCGACGGTTCCAGCTTCACCTGCGATTGCAATGGCACCAATACGTCCATCCAGACCTTTGGCGATTTCGCGCCGGGCGTCATCGCGCAGTCCATCGGCGGCGGCGGCGGCAACGCCGGCGTGGGCGGTGGCAATACGCAGGACTTCGGCACCGGGGCGAGCACGTCCGTGTCTTTCAACGTGGGGCGGGCGGGATCGCCGGGCGGCGATGGCGGGAACGTTACCGTCAGCCTGTACCCGGGCAGCGGCATCCAGACCTGGGGCTCGGGGGCCGTGGGCATCATCGCGCAATCCATCGGCGGCGGCGGCGGGACGTCGGAAGGCGGTTCCTTCAGCCTGGGCCAGTCGCTTTCGCCGCCCGAAGGCGCCACCCAGAAGCAAGGCGAAAACGTCAACCTGGGCAACCAGCAGAGCGAGAAGGGCGGCGCGGGCCAGACGGTGAGCGTGTTGGTGGCCGCGCCCATCGTCACCCATGGCAATGACGCGACCGGCGTGCTGGCCCAGTCCATCGGCGGCGGCGGCGGCCTGGGCGGCTCGTCCGGCTCGGACGCCTCGGGCGACAACCCGGTCCTGCTTTCGCTGGAAGGCCGCGAGTTCGTCAGCAACGTCGTCAGCGCCATCGACTCGGGCAAGTGGACGCCGCAGCAGAACACCACGATGAATCATTCCATCGGCGGCACGGGCGGCGACGGCGGTTCGGGAGGCGCCGTGTCGGTGACGCTGGCCTCGGCGATCGCGACGCTGGGCAATCCGGTCGTCGCCGGCGGCAACCAGCAGGCCAGCAGCGGCGATTGGGCGCACGGCATCGTGGCGCAATCCATCGGCGGCGGCGGCGGCAAGGGCGGCACGGCCATCGCGTCGGGCACGGGCGCCGATCCGGCGGAACACAATGTCTTCCTGAATACGGCGGTGGGCGGGACCGGCGGGAACGGCGGCAGCGGCGGCCCGGTCAACGTGAATTTTTCCACCGGCGCCAGCATCCAGACCGTGGGCTACGCGGCCACCGGCCTGGTCGCGCAAAGCATCGGCGGCGGCGGCGGGATGGCCGCGGACGGCTCGGATGCGTCCGGCGGCAACCTGTCGGTGGGCGCTGCCCAGAGCGGCAGCGGCGGCAGCGGCGGCGGCGCGGGCAGCGTAGATTTCGAGAACAGCGCATCCAACGGCAGCACCATCACCACCGCGGGCGATTTCGCGGATGGCATGAACCTGCAGGCCATCGGCGGCGGCGGCGGCATCGCCGGCGCGGGGTCCAGCGCGTGGAAGGCCATGGGCCAGCCGCACGTGGCCAACGCCATGTCGTTCAGCGCCGGCGGCGGCAGCAGCGCCAGCGGCGCGGGCGGCAACGTCACCGTGAACTCGAACTACGCCAACAACGCCGGGATGGCGATCAACGTGTCGGGCTACGGCGCCTACGGCATCCTGGCGCAGAGCATAGGCGGAGGCGGCGGCAGCATCATCGCCACGCAGGCCGGCACCGGCACGCCGACGTTCAAGCTCGGGGGCCTGAGCGACAATGCCGCCGCCACGGGCGGGACGGTGCTGATCCAGCTGACGACGCCGACCACGATCAATGCCAACGGCACCGCCGGCGTCGGCGTGCTGGCCCAGTCCATCGGCAACGGCGGCGGCATCATACGCGTCGACGATGGCAGCAACAGCACGCCGTCGATGACGACGGGCTATAACCCGGCGTTCGCCGGCCAGCGCGGGCCGGGCAATGCGAATGGCGGCGCGGTGCTGATCAACTCCTACGCCACCATCAATGCGAACGGCCCCGGCGGCATCGGCATCCTGGCGCAGAGCGTGGGCGGGGGCGGCGGCATCGTGCTGAACGGCACCACGCTGTATGCGGGCGCGCCACTGCAGCAGGCCAGCAATGTCTGTACGTCCAGTTCCTGCAGCGGCTCGCCGGCCAACGGCTACCAGAATTTTTCGGTGCAGGTGCTGGGCGGCACGGTGTCGGCCACCGGGATCAACGGCATCGGCATCTTCGCGCAGGCCGCCGGCTACGGCTCTCCGCAAGGCGGCACGCCGGACGTCGTGGTCGGCGGCGGGGCGCCCACGGCCACCGTGATCGGCGGCACCGACCCCAACCACTCCGGCACGCAGGGCGGGCAGGGCGGCGCGCAGGAAGCGCAGTCCAGCAGCGCCGCGGGCATCTGGATCGACCGTCCCGGCGGACCCGGCGCCGGCACAGGGTCCGTCGTCTACGACTCCTGGGTCACGATCAATTCGGGTGGCGTCGTCACGAATTCGGACGGCTCGAACGGCACGGCCATCAAGGTGACGGGCGGCGGCACTATCGCCCTGGCGAACTATGGCGCCATCACGGGCAACCTGGACCTGAACGCGGTCGAAAACGCGAACAACTGGGTTCCCGGTCCCTGGACGCCCGGCCCGCTGACCTTGCGCGGGGCGCTGCTGCAGCCGCGCGGCAGCCTGAACAACTACGGCACCTGGGTGCCGGGCACGCAGGCCCTGGCGGACATCCAGAACCAGGGCACGATCGCCTTCGACAATCCGGCGATGAAGACGCGCGTGTTCGGGCACTTCAACCAGACGGGCAGCGGCCGGCTCAGTCCCATGATCGACTCCCTGAACAACAACGTCAGCCTGCTGAAGGTGGACGGCACCGCCACGGTGGACGGGACCATCGTGCCGAACGCCATCACGCTGCTGCCCGGCACGGTGCCGGTGCTGGTGGCCGGCGACCTGAGCACGACCGCGCAGGCGCAGGACTCGCTGATCTTCGATTGGGACGCGCGCCGTTCGGACAACACGATCACGCTGACGCCCGCGAATGCGAACTTCAAGCCCGAGGGCGTGGGCCTGAGCGACAGCCAGTCGTCGCTGGCGCAGTACTACGCACGTGCCTGGGCCAATTCCGATCGCACGATCGCCGGCGTGTTCGGCGGCATGTCGCACATCGACGATGGCGGCACCTACAAGGACACGCTGGACAGGTTCTCCAGCAAGGCCACCCAGGTGCAGTCCATCGCGCTGGCAAACTCGGCCGGCACCATCCTGGGTTCCTCCATGAGCTGTCCCGTTTTCGAGAAGCAGGGCACGATGCTGTCGGAAGACAATTGCGCCTGGGGCCAGGTGAATGGCCGCTGGGCCGACCAGTCGACGACGGGCGATACGCAGGGCTATCACGTATCGGGCACCACGTACCGCGTGGGCGGACAGCATCGCATCGCGCCCGGCTGGTACCTGGGGGCGTCGGCGGCGGCGGGGCAGACCTGGGCGCGCGGCAAGGACGGATCGAACGGCGACGGCGATACCTACGACGGCTCGATCACCCTGAAGCGCGTGGCGGGACCCTGGTATTTCGCCGGCTCGCTCGCCATGGCCAGCGGCTCGTTCGACTCGAACCGGCACATCGACGTGTTCGGCGAATCGCAGACCACCACCAGCAAGCCCAGCATCTTTCTCGCGGGATCGCGCCTGCGCGTGGGCTACGAGTTCGCCCAGGACAGCTGGTACGTGAAACCCTATGGCGACCTGGACTTCATCTACACCCACATGCCGGGCTTCAAGGAAAAGGGCGCGCCCGGTTATGCGCTGAACGTGCGCACCAACGACGACTTCAACGTGGCGCTTTCGCCGATGGTGGAAGTGGGGCAGCGCTACGAGGTGGACGCCAAGACCACCTTGCGCGCCTATGCCGCGCTGGGCTTTGTGTGGCGGCCGGACAGCTCGTACACCTTGACGTCCAGTTTCGTGGGGGCGGATGCGGGCAACGGCACCTTCACCGATTACGTAAAGACGCCGGAAGTGCTGGCCAAGGTGGATCTGGGTCTCCAGTTCCTGCGCGTGGGGGGATTCGAGGTGAAGGCGGGATACACGGCGGACTTCAGCCATTCCTATCTCAGCCAGACGGCCAGCGCCCGGTTCGCTTACCACTTCTAGGCAGACGCCACGGCGTCTTTGTTATCGGTTGTCATACAAATTTATGCCGGCTGTGCGGGTGGCCCTCTTCGGATTCAGCTCTGTGAAAGCTAGGGGGGAATCGCCGTAGGGATTTTCACCATGTACGTTGTCGTACATCGGGTGCTATATTTGCGCGACCATAAACGGTTCCCCGGCGTCGCCCCGCCGGACGGCAATCAATAAGGGGCCAGGCCAAAAGCCCGGCTCCCATAAAGACGAGACTAGTCGCGCGATGAGCTTTTCCCTGGATTTCAGCAGCCTGTGGCCCTATTGGCCGGTGTTCCTCAAGGGCGCGTGGCTGACCCTGAAGATGACCGCCGTGGCCATCTTCTTCGGCGTCATCCTGGGAACGCTGGTGGCGTTCGCCAAGCGCAGCCGCTACCGGCTGCTGGCCCGCGCCTGCGCCGTCTACGTCGAAGCCGTGCGCAACACGCCGTTCCTGGTGCAGATCTTCCTGTTGTTCTTCGGCCTGGCGAGCGCGGGCGTGCGGCTGCCGACCTTCACCGCCGCCGTGCTGGCGATGATCATCAACATCGGCGCCTATGCGGCCGAGATCATCCGCGCCGGCCTGGAGTCCGTGCCCAAGGGGCAGATCGAAGCCGCGGAATGCCTGGGCCTGTCGCGCTGGCGCATCGGCTGGCATGTGATGCTGCAGCCGTCCATCGAAAAGGTCTACCCGTCGCTGACGGGCCAGTTCCTGTTGATGATGCAGGCGTCCGCCGTGGCGTCGCAGATCTCGGCGGAAGAGCTGACGGCGGTGGCCAACACGGTGCAGTCGGATACCTTTCGATCGCTCGAAACCTATATCGTCGTCGCCGCCCTGTATCTGGCGCTGTCGCTGCTGATCAAGCTGCTGGCCTGGGCGGTCGGCGAGTATGCCTTCAAGCGGCGCCGGGTGATCCGGCGCGCGGCGGCGCAGGCCGGCAAGGCCGCGCCCGGGCGCGCCGGCGTGTCGGCGGCCATCAAACGCGGAGCCGCATGATGCACGGCTTTTCCATGGCGCATCTGTGGTACCTGGTGCAGTCCATCGGCTGGACGCTGGTGCTGTCGGCGCTGGCCTTCGTGCTGGGCAGCATAGGCGGCTTCGGCGTGATGCTGGCGCGGATTTCGCCGCGCCGCTGGCTGCGTACCGCGGCGCTGGCCTACATCGAGATCATCCAGGGCATCCCGCTGCTGATCCTGCTGTTCATCGTGTACTTCGGCCTGTCGGTGTACGGCTACGAAGTGCCGTCGCTGGTGGCGGCCGGCCTGGCGCTGATGGTCTACACCAGCGCCTACCTGGGCGATATCTGGCGCGGCTGCGTGCAGGCCATGCCCAAGCCGCAATGGGAAGCCTCCGAATGCCTGGCGATGACGCGCTGGCAGACGCTGCGGCTGGTGATCATTCCGCAGGCCGTGCGCCTGGCGCTGCCGTCGACCGTGGGCTTCCTGGTGCAGCTGATCAAGATGACGTCGCTGGCGTCGGTGATCGGCTTCATCGAACTCACGCGCGCCGGACAGATCATCAACAACTCGATCTTCGAACCCTTCCTGGTATTCGGCCTGGTGGCCGTCTTCTATTTCGTGCTGTGCTACCCGCTGTCGCGCTGGAGCCAATCCATGGAGAACAAGCTCAATGTCGGCAATCGTTAGGCTCGACAACGTCTACAAGTGCTTCGGTTCGAACCAGGTGCTGCAGGGCGTGTCGTTCGAGGTGGCCAAGGGCGAAATGATCGCCGTCATCGGCGCCAGCGGTTCGGGCAAAAGCACGGCCCTGCGCTGCATCGACCGGCTGGAGACCATAGACCAGGGCAGCATCGAAGTATGCGGCATCCGCGTGGACCATCCGGAAGTGGACCTGCGCCAGCTGCGCCTGGAAGTCGGAATCGTGTTCCAGAGCTACAACCTGTTCGCCCACCTGACGGTGGAAGAGAACATCATGCTGGCGTTGCGGCACGTCAAGAAGAAAAGCCGGCAAGAGGCGCGCGACATCGCCATGTCGGTGCTGGACCGGGTGGGCCTGGCGCAGAAGGCGGGCGCCTATCCGGAGCAACTGTCCGGCGGCCAGCAGCAGCGCGTCGCCATCGCCCGTTCGCTGGCGATGTCGCCCAAGGTCATGCTGTTCGACGAAGTGACGTCCGCGCTGGACCCCCAACTGACGGGCGAAGTGCTGCGCGTCATGGAGGACCTGGCGGCGGGCGGCATGACCATGATCCTGGTCACGCACGAAATGGCCTTCGCCAAGCGCGTGGCCGACCGCATCATCTATATGCATCAGGGCAAGGTGTGGGAGGTGGGCGACGGCGGCATGCTGGACGCGCCCGCCACGCCGGAGCTGCGCGCTTTCCTGAGCAACGGACTGTGAACCTGTCAACGTAATCGAACAACGTAATCGAAGCGAGGAGACCAACAATGAACGTCAAGAATCTGATCCTGCGCGGCTGCACCGCCGCGCTGCTGATGGCGGGCCTGGCGCACGTGGCCGCGGCCGACGAGCTGGCCGACATCAAGAAAGCCGGAAAGATCCGCATCGCGATCGCCATGGGCACGCCGCTGTACAGCTACGTGGACGACAACCTCAAGCCCACCGGCTCCGACGTCGATACGGCCACGCTGCTGGCCCACGACCTGGGCGTGAAGCTGGAAATCGTCCAGGTCACCAACGCCGCCCGCGTGCCGACCCTGCAGGCCCGGCGCGCCGACCTGGTGGTGGCCGATCTGTCGATCACGCCGGAGCGCGCCAAAGTGGTGGACTTCTCCATCCCGTACGCGGTGATCTCGCTGATCGTCGGCGCGCCCAAGGACATGAAGATCACCGGTTATCCGGACTTGAACGGCAAGACCATCGGCCTGACGCGCGCCACCGTCAACGACAGCATCACCACCGAATTGGCCAAGGGCGCGGACATCAAGCGTTATGAGGACGATGCGACGCTGATCACGTCCATGGTGACCGGCCAGATCGATATCTTCTCGAGCACGCCGTCCAACCTGGCGGAAATCCAGAAGCGCGCGCCGCAACGCAATGTCGAAATGAAGTTCCCGCAAAAGGATTTCGACCTGGGCATCGCCCTGCAGCAGGGCCAGCCGGCGCTGAAGGAATGGGTCAACAACTGGGTGCGCGAGAACCTGAAGAACGGCAAGCTCAACGCCATCTACAAGAAGTATCACGGCCGCGACCTGCCCACGCGCATCACGGAAGTACAGGGCTGATCCGGCGGGCATCCTGCCGCGGTTCGTCCGGACCGCGGTTTTTCGCGCCTTTGCCCGCGCATTTTTAGTTATGCTCGACGCTTTTCGATCGCCGCATCCCCCGTCGGGGAAGGGCGGAGCAAACCGGAGCGTAGCGATGAAGGCGCACGACATATGAAGGCGCACAGCGCAAGCCGGGCCACGGCCTTTGGCGTGGTCGCGATCCTGTTGTGGGCGGCCTTGGCGCTGCTGACCGTGCGCGCGGGCGGCCTGCCGCCGTTCCAGCTGCTGACGCTGAGTTTCGGCGTGGCGTTCGTGGGCGGCGTCTGCGTGCTGCTGCCGCGCGGCCGCGCCGCGCTGGCGGAAATGCGCCAGCCGCTGCGCCCGTGGCTGTTGAGCGTGGGCGGCCTCTTCAGCTATCACGCGCTCTATTTCTACGCCTTGTCCCATGCGCCGGCCGCGCAGGCCAGCCTGATCGCCTATCTTTGGCCTTTGTTCATCGTGGTGTTTTCCGCCCTGGCGCCCGGGGGACGGTTGCACGCCCGGCATATCGTGGGCGCCCTGCTGGGCCTGGCCGGCACCGCCTTGATCGCGCTGGACCGCCCGGGCGCCGAGGATGCCGCGTGGCCGGTCGCCGGCATCGCCGCTGCGTTCGGCTGCGCGCTGATCTGGTCGGGCTATTCGGTGCTGAACCGCCGCTATGCCAATGCGCCCAGCAGCATGATGGTGGGCGTCTGCGGACTGGTCGCGCTGGGCGGCGCTGCCTGCCATGCCGCGCTGGAGACGACAGTGCCCGTCAGCGCCGCGCAATGGGGCGCCATCGTGGTGCTGGGCCTCGGGCCGACCGGCCTGGCCTTCCTGGCGTGGGATTACGCCACCAAGCATGGCCATCTGGCCCTGCTGGGGCCTTTGTCCTACCTGGCGCCACTGCTGTCCACGCTGCTGCTGGTGGTCACTGGCGCCACCCCGGCCACGCTGACCCTGCTGTTGGCGGCGCTGCTGATCATCGGCGGATCGATGGTGGCGACGTTCGGCAAACGCCGCGCGGCGCGCGGCGAGGCCTAGGAAGCCGCACGACCGAGCGCGACGAAGCGCGACCAGTGCGACCAGTGCGACCGGCGCGACCGGCGCGACCGGCGCGACCAGGCTCGACACGCCAGGCGCGGAAACCCGCGGCTACAGCATTTCCAGCGGCCGCTTGCGCGTGGGCGGCGGGAACGCCTGGTCCAGTTCGGCCAGGTCCTGGCTGCTCAGCGTCACATCCAGGCAGGCCAGGTTTTCCCGCAGGTGCGTTTGCGATGCCGTCTTGGGGATGGCGATCACCCCGGGCTCGCGCAGCACCCAGGCCAGGGCGGCGGCCGCGGCGGTGATGCCGTGCCGCTCACCGACACGCTTCAGCGTGGGATCGAGCAGCAGCCGGCCCTGTTCGATCGGCGAGTACGCCATGACGGGTATGCCGCGCGACTGGCACCACGGCAACAGGTCGAATTCGATGCCGCGCCGTCCCAGGTTGTACAGCACCTGGTCGGTCTGCATGCGGTCGCCTTGGGGCAGGGCGGCAAGCTCCCGTATTTCGTCGCTGTCCAGGTTGCTGACGCCCCAGCGGGCGATCTTGCCCTGGCTGACCAATTCTTCGAAGGCCTGCACGGTGCCGGCCAGCGGATGCGGCCCGCGCCAGTGCAGCAGATAGAGGTCGATGCGGTCCGTGCCCAGGCGGCGCAGGCTGGCCTCGCAGGCGCGCGCCACGCCTTTGCGCGAGGCGTTGCCCGGCAGCACCTTGCTGACCAGGAAGACCTGGTCGCGGCGGCCCTGGATGGCGCGACCGACGATTTCCTCGGCCGCGCCGTTGGCATACATTTCCGCCGTGTCGATCAGCGTCAGGCCGGCGTCGATGCCGGCCTGCAGCGCGTGGACTTCCGCCTTGGCGTGGTTCCGCGACTCTCCCATGAACCAGGTGCCCTGGCCCAGGGCGGGAACGGCCTGGCCGTCCGGGAAGGTGATGCTTCGGCGCGTCGCGGTCATCGCTGGCTCCTTCGCACTGGGCCGCGCGCTGGCGGCGCGGGATCAGCCGCAGCGCAACGCGGTCAGCGCGCCTTGCTGATCGAGGATAAGGTTGATGCGCTTGGGGTCGTATTCCATCGTCATGACCTCGCCCGGCTTGAGCACCCGGGTCTTGCCGGCCTTGGACGCCTGCCTGATCTGCGCTTCGACGGAGGACGTGAGCTTGGTGCCGATCAGGTTCTGCACGGGCTGCGCGTCGCAGTCCTGGCCGGACGAGAACGACGGGCTGTAGCCGCCACCGCCGTAGGAGGTTCCATCGGACGAACCGCCGGAATACCCGCCCGAAGATCCGTCGGACGAGCCGCCCGAATATCCGCCCGAATATCCGCCCGAAGACCCGCCCGATCCGCCATAGCCGCCGCTGGAACTGTCCGTGGAACTGGAGGACGACGAGGACGTGGAGGATGTCGTGCTGTCCCCGTCGGTGGATGAGGCTTGCCGGCCGGTATTGGCGCAGGCGGCCAGGCTGGCGACGAGGACGAGCGGGATGAGCTTACGGATCATGCGTACCCCTAAAGACTGCGTTGATATTCCGTGTACAAACGTCCCCTTGCGTCGACCGTGCGGTCTAGCGTGAGTGGACCCGTACATCATAGTTCAGTGCGGACCGCTTGCGCAGAAGGGCCGGGCGGCGCGTCTTCAACGCCCAGCGGCGTGGCCACTTCCTCCAGCGGCTTGCGTTCGGCGTCCACCCCGTGGCGCAGCGCCAGCAGGCCCGCGCCGATGACCAGCAGCGCGGCGATCGCATAGCCGATGCCCACCGCCGGACGGCTGCCGCTTTCGATCAGCGTACCGAAGAGCACCGGTCCGACGAAGCCGCCGGCGCCCGTCCCCAGCGCGTAGAAGACGGAAATCGCCAGGGCCCGGGTTTCCAGCGGGAAGACCTCGCTGACGGTCAGGTAGGCCGAACTGGCCGCGGCCGACGCCAGGAAGAACACCGCCGACCAGCACAGCGCCAGGGTGAAGGCGTTCAGCATGCCGGCGGTGAAGGCCCAGCCCGTCAGCGCCAAGGCCACGCCGGCGGACACGTAGGTCACCGCGATCATCCGCCGCCGGCCCACGTGGTCGAACAACGGGCCCAGCAGCAGCGGCCCCAGTACGTTGCCGGCGGCGAAGGGGAAGATGTACAGCGCCACCTGGCCCTGCGGCACATTCATGAAGCGGGTCAGCACCAGGGAATACGTAAAGAAAATGGCGTTGTAGAAAAAGGCCTGCGAAACCATCATCGACAGCGCCACCACGCTGCGCAGCCGATAGCGCCGCATCAGCACGTGCCCGACCTGGCGCAGCGTCGGCGCCGCCTGGCGGGCGAAGGTGACGATGCCCGTTGCCTTGGGCAGGGGGCCTTTGGCGGCGGAGACTTCCGCCTCGATGCCTTCGATGATCCGCCGGGCTTCTTCCTCGCGGCCGTGGGACAGCAGCCAGCGCGGGCTCTCCGGCACATGGCGCCGCACCAGCAGGATGGACAGGGCCAGCACGGCGCCCAGGGCGAAGCCCACGCGCCAGCCGAATTCGGGTCCGAGCACGCGGGCGTCCAGCAGCACCAGGCTGACCGCGGCGCCCAGCGCCGCGCCGATCCAGAAACTGCCGTTGATGGCCAGGCTGACACGCCCGCGCACCCGGGCGGGTATCAGCTCGTCGATGGCGGAATTGATGGCGGCGTACTCGCCGCCTATGCCCAGCCCGGTGGCGAAGCGGCAGATCGCGAAGAAGACGAAATTGGTGGAAAAGGCCGTCATCAGGGTGGCCGCCATGTACAGGGCCAGCGTCATCAGGAACAGCCGCTTGCGTCCGAGGCGGTCGGCCAGCCGGCCGAACACCAGGGCGCCGACCACCGCGCCGGCGATGTACAGCGATCCCGACCAGCCGACCTGGATGGCGTCGAGCCCGAGCGTATCCGGGCGTTCCAGTATGCTGCCCAGCGACCCGACCAGGGTGACTTCCAGCCCGTCCAGCACCCAGGCCACGCCCAGCGCCAGCACCACGCGGGTGTGCCACGGGGACCAGGGCAGGCGGTCCAGTCGGGCGGGGATATCGCTTTGGATGACGCGCATGATCCGTCAGGGAATCGTAGGATTGATGCCAGGGTGGGATTCGCGCGGTCAGTGTGAGGGCGGGAGGCCCGCCCAGGACGTGTCAAAATCCTTGTGACGGATACCAATGGAGACATGCCGCCGCGCCGCGGCCCAGACGCCCGATGCTAGATCTGAATGAGTTTCTGACCTTTTCGGTGATCGCGGAGGAAAAAAGCTTTTCGCGGGCAGCGGAAAAGCTCGGCATTTCCAAGGCGCTGGCCAGCAAGCATGTCGCCGACCTGGAACACGCGCTGGGCGTGAAGCTATTGCATCGCACCACGCGCAAGATCGGCCTGACGACGGCCGGCGCCCTGTTCTACGAACGATGCCGCCAGCTGGTGGCCCATGCCGAGGACGCGCGTCACGAGATCGAACAATTCCGCAGCTCGCCCGGCGGCCTGATCCGCGTCAGCTCCGCCATGGCCTTCGGCCGGCGGCACCTGGTGCCCGCCATTACCCGCTTCCTGGAGCAATACCCCGATATCTCCATCGACCTGGACCTGAGCCAGCAGTTTCCCGACCTGATCACCGCCGGCGCCGATATCGTCATCCGCCAGGCCGACGAGCCGCTGCTGGTGTCGCTGGTGGCGCGGCGCCTGGCGCCCGTGCGCTGGGTCGCCTGCGCCAGTCCCGGCTATCTGGCGCGGCATCAGCCGCCGCGCGCGCCGGCCGACCTGGCGGGGCACAACTGCCTGGTGTATTTCGTCAACAGCAAGGGCGAATGGGTGTTCAGCGGCGCCGGCGGCGTGCACACGGTCCGGCCCAAGGGCAACTTCAAGGCCAACAGCGCCGACGCGGTATTGCATGCCGCGCTCGGCAACCTGGGCATAGGCGTGGTGCCGACCTTCGCCGCCGGCGATGCGCTGCGCAGCGGCGAACTGGTGCGCGTCCTGCCCGACTACCACCTGCCCGACCGCGGCCTGTACGCGGCGTATCTGCCCAATCCGACGATGGCGCGCAGCATGCGGCTGTTCGTCGATTTCCTGCGCGAGTATTTCGGCGATCGGCCGTATTGGGACGACGGCCTGGCGTCGTGATGACCGGGCGCGGCCGCCCGGGCTCAGCCGGCTTGCGGCGGAAACGACAGGAAGCTGCGCAGCTCGGGCGTGCGCGGCGCTTCGAAGATCGCCTCGGGCGTGCCCATTTCGTGGACGCGTCCATGGTGCATGAAGATCACGCGGTCGCTGACCTTGCGCGCGAAGGCCATTTCGTGCGTCACGATGATCAGCGTCGCGCCGTCGCGGGCCAGCTGCTCGATGACCTGCAGCACCTCGCCGACCAGCTCGGGGTCCAGGGCGGACGTCATCTCGTCGCAGAGCAGGACTTCCGGGTCCATCGCCAGTGCGCGCGCGATGGCCACGCGTTGCTGCTGGCCGCCGGACAATTGATGGGGCGCCGCGTCGAACTTGCCTTCCAGGCCGACGCGCGCCAGCAGCCGGCGCGCCCGTTCCTGGCATTCCTCGCGCGGCCGCCGATGCACCAGGCGGGGCGCCAGCATGATGTTTTCGCCGGCCGTCATGGACGGGAAAAGATTGAACTGCTGGAAGATCATGCCGACCTTCTGGCGCAGCTCGCGCAGAGCGGCGGCATCGGTGGTCTGCACCGCTTGGCCGCCGACCACGATGCGGCCCTGGTCGAAGGATTCCAGTCCGTTGATGCAGCGTAGCAGCGTGCTCTTGCCGGACCCGCTCTTGCCGATGATGCAAATCACTTCGCTGCGGGCGACCTGCAGGTCCACGCCTTTGAGGACTTCGTTGTCGCCGAAGCGCTTGTGCAGGCCGCGGATGTCCACCAGCGGCACGGCGGGGTCGGGGGTTTGCATGGTGTTCGCCTCAATGCTGGATGCGCATGCGCCGCTCCACCCACGAGCCCAGCAGCGAGCAGGGGAAGCACAGCGCGAAATAAAACAGGGCCACCAGGCCGTAGACGGTGAAGGGCTGGAAGGTGACGTTGGCGATCATCTGGCCGGTACGCGTCAGCTCCACGAAGCCGACCACCGACGCCAGCGACGTGTTCTTGATGATCTGCACGACCAGGCCCACCGTGGGCGGCACCGACAGGCGCAGCGCCTGCGGGAAGATGACGTGGCGCAGCTGCTGGCGGAAGGTCAGCGCCAGGCTGGCCGAGGCTTCCCATTGCCCCTGGGGGATGGATTCCACGCAGCCGCGCCAGGTCTCGGTCAGGTAGGCGCTGGCGTACAGCGTGAAGCAAATGACCGCCGCCGTCATGGGCGAGGTCTCGACGCCGGCCAGGGCCAGGCCGAAATACACCAGGAACAGCTGCATCAGCAGGGGCGTGCCCTGGAACACCTGCACGTAGGCGGCGATCGGCCGTTCGAACAGGCGGGGCCGGCCCAGGCGCAGCATCAGCAACAGCAGGCCGACCAGTCCGCCGCCGACGAAAGCGATGGCCGACAGCGCCAGCGTCCACGGCAGCGAGAACAGCAGGTTGCGCAGGATATCCCAGGTGGAGAAGGCGATCATCGGCTGACTCCCACCGGCGCGCAGCCGAACAGAAATCGGGGGCCCAGCCATTGCAGCAGGCGCCGGAACATAATCGATAGCGCCAGGTAGAGCAGGGTGACCACGATGTACGACTCGAACTGCCGGAAGGTCTCGGCGGCGATGCGGTTGGTCACGTAGGACAGCTCGGCGGTGGAGATCAGGCTGCAGACGGCGGTGGCCAGCATGATGATGACCAGTTGGCTGGTCAGGCCCGGCCACACGCGCGAAAGCGCCGGCGGCAGCACCACCCGCGTGAAGATGTGCCAGCGGCCCAGTCCCAGGGATTGCGCGGCTTCGTGCTGCCCCTTGGGCGTGGCCTCGATGCCCGCGCGGATGATCTCGCACGCGTACGCGCCCAGGTTGATCGTCAGCGCGAAGATGGCCGCGGGAAAGCTGGCGAAGCGCAGGCCGATGGCCGGCAGGCCGAAGTAGATGAAGAAGATCTGGACGATGAAGGGCGTGTTGCGGAAGAACTCGACGTAGCAGGCGACGGCCAGGCGCGTGGCCCGCGAACCTTGCACGCGGCACCATGCGCAGGCGATGCCGAGCAGCGTGCCCAGCGTGCAGGAGATCACGGTGAGCAGGGCGGTGATCGCCAGTCCTTCCAGGAAGACGGGCCAGGCGGCGAGCACGCCGGTGAAATCGAGCATGAAAGAGGTCCTTTATTCGGGCCGGGGACGGGGGCGGGGGCGGCAATCGGCACCGGCACCGGCACCGGCACCGGCCGTGCTCGTATCGGACGCCATGGCGGACGCCTCGGCCAGGGTGTCGAACAGGGCCTGGACGGGCATGGGGCCGTCCAGGGCACGCAACTGCGCCAGCAGGCGCATGGCGGCCGGCTCGCCGATGACGTGGACGGTGCAGTCCAGGAATTTGCGCGTCGACTCGGCCGGCGATAAAGGCGCGCCCGGGCTGCCGACCGCCTTGTCGCGGCTGCCCTGCAGCACCGTGCCGTCGCGCAGTTCGACGCGTACGATCGCGCCTTCCGGCGCATCGCGGCGCCGCGCGGGATCGTTCCAGGACGGGCCCGTGCGCATGCGCACTCCGCGCATCGCCGCGCGCAGGTCGGCGCGCGTCAACTGGTTCGCGGACAACCCGTCCAGGCCCCAGTCCGGCTCCAGCAGGGTCATGGCGATGGCGTAAGGCATGCTGAAGCGGGCCTGCGCCGGACTGTCGGGAACGTCATGGCACAGGTTGGCGGCGACGACGGGTGGCACGTCGCATTCCACCGACGCCACGTCCGCGGCCCGGAATCCATGGCGGCGGATCAGGGCGCGCAGCGCGTCGACCGCCGCATGGGAAGACAGGCAGACGGGAATGCGCTTGACGTCGACGCCGGGATCCAGCAGATACCATCTGTCGCCCGGCATATGCAGCGCGGCGGTGTCGAACCGGCCTTGGTTGTAGCGCGCCGCGAAGCCATGCTCGTGGCCGAAGGGATCGGCGGGACCGTGCGCGCCGGCTTGGGCCAGCAGCGCGGCCTGCACGCCGGCTTCGGCGGCCTTGCCCGCCATCAAGGGCTTGGCATCCGAGGCGAAGCAGGACTTCGTGCCGGCGGCCATGCCGACGGCCAGCGACAGCGCGTGGGCGGTGCGCCGCGCGTCCAGGTCCAGCAGCTTGCAGACCGCCATTGCCGCGCCGATCGGGCCCAGCACGCCGGTCGTCCACCAGCCCAGGTCGTAGAGCAGCCCGTGCGTGGCGGCGCCGACCGCGTATTCGCATTCGGCGCCGGCGACCAGCGCGGTGATCGCCTGGGCGCCGCTCGCGCCGGTCGCCTGTGCGCAGGCCAGCAGCGCGGGCACGATGACCGCCGAGCCGTGCACGAAGCCGGCATAGCAGTTGTCGTCGAAGTCCAGCGCATGCGCGGCCGTGGCGTTGGCGAAGGCGGCCTGCGGCGGCGTGGCGTGGATGCCGGCGCCGGTCCCGGCCGGGCGCGCCAGGGCGGCCAGCACCGTGCTGCGGGCGGCGCCGACCCCGGCGCACAGCGCCAGCGCGGCCCGGGCCGGCGGCGTGATGCTGCCGGCCACCGCGACGCCGACCGTATCGAGCACGCAGGACAGCGCCGCGTGACGCACCGCGTCCGGTATGCGATCGGGCGACAGCTCGCTCACCCATTGCGCCATGCGCGGGCCGGCCCCCGCCGGCGCCGCCAAGGTCTTGCTGTCCACGCCGCTTATTCAGGCAGGTCGCCCGCCGGCGCGCCCATCCAGCGCTTGGACAGGTCGTCCAGCTTGCCGTCGCGCTTGGCCTCGCGGATGATGTCGTTGACCTTGGCGAGCAGCTTGGGCTGGTCCTTGCGCACGCCGATATAGCAAGGCGAGTTGGCCAGTACGACCTTCAGCCCCATGTCCAGGCTGGGATTGCGCTGGGTCAGGGCCGCCGCCACCGGCGTACCGCTGGCGAACAGCTCGGCCTGTCCCGACATGAAGGCAGCGATGGTGCTGTTGTTGTCTTCGTAGCGGTTCACCACCGCCTTGGGCGCCAGCTTCTGCAGTTCCTGGTCCTGCATCGAGCCACGGGTCACGGCGATGGTCTTGCCGGCCAGGTCGTCATAGGTCTTGGCCGGATTGCCCTTCTTGCCGAAGATGGCGTCGAAGAACGGCGCATAGGCGATGCTGAAGTCGATCACCTGCGCGCGTTCGGCGGTCTTGCCCAGCGAGGAAATCGTCAGGTCGGTCTTGCCGGTCTGCAGGTAGGGCACGCGGTTCGGCGCCGTGACCGGCACCAGCTCCAGCTTGACGCCCAGTTTCTGCGCGATCAGGCCGGCCATGTCCACGTCCAGTCCCTGCGGCTTCATGTCGGGCCCGACGAAGCCGAAAGGCGGGTAGTCGGTGGGTACCGCGACGCGGATGGTCCCGCGCTGCATGATCTCATCGAGCAGATCGGCGGCGTGTGCAGCGGTGTGTGCGCTCATCGCCAGCACACACGAGAAAGTGGTCAAAGCCCCGAGTATCCATTTTTTGAGTCGCATGTCGACGTCCTTGGTCAATACTGCCGTTCAAAGTCCTGTCGCCGCGACCCCTGCGCATGCGGGTATCGCGGCGTTGCGTATGACTCCTCGGCTTCCCCTTGAGGGTCCTGTGCGGGAGCTGGTGCTCCTCTGCGTGTTCAGTCGGGAATGACGGCCGTGGCATCGATCTCGACCAGATACTCCGTGCGGGCGAAGGCGCTGATGACCAGGCCGGTGGACACCGGGAACACGCCTTTCAGCCACTTGCCGACCACGTTGTAGACCGCCTCGCGATAACGCGGATCGGAGATATAGATGGTGACCTTGCAGATGTGGTCCAGCTGGCTGCCGGCTTCCTTGAGCAGCATATCGATATTTCGCATGGCCTGCTCGGCCTGTCCGGCCACGTCGCCGACGCTGACGCATTCGGACGTATCCAGGTTCTGGCCGATCTGTCCGCGCAGGTAGACCGTGGTGCCGCGCGCCACCACCGCCTGGCACAGATCGTTGTCGATCTTCTGCTCGGGATAGGTTTCGCGCGTGTTGAACTTGCGTATGCGTGTGTGTGCCATCGTGGTGTGCGTGTAGTGGGTGGAGAGGAATCCGGTCGGCGCTTCAGGTCCGGTCGAAGTAGCCGGCGCGGATGGTGCTGCCGATCAGGTTGACGATCAGGCGGCCGGCGGTCACGCAGGTCAGCCGCGTGGGCGTGTCCTTGGCCGGTTGGATTTCGACGATGTCCATGCCGACCACGCGGCCCTTGCGGACCAGGCCGTGTATGAGCTTGCGGGCCTGCAGGAAGGTGACGCCGCCCGGCGCGGGGCCGTCGACCGCCGGCATGATGGTCGGATCCATGCCGTCCGCGTCGATGGACAGGTAGTAGTTGCCGCCGTCCGGGATACGCGCCAGGACGGCGTCCATGCCGATATCGTGCAGCTCGTAGGCGCTGACCAGTTCGGTGCCGTAGGCCTTGGCCGCTTCGTAGTCGGCGGGGCGGCCGCTGCCCTGGGCGCGCAGGCCGATCTGGATGATCTTGCCCACGTAGGGAAGCTCGGATGCGCGGCGGATCGGACTGGACAGCCCGTCGCGCACGCCGTTGACGTCGTCGCGCCAGTCCAGGTGCGCGTCGACGTGCACCAGCGTGATCTCCTTGCCCAGTTCCTCGTAGCCGCGCAGGACCGGATTGGTGATCGCATGGTCGCCGCCCAGCACGATGGGCAGGCCGCCGCCGCGCAGGATATGGCGTACCGCCGTCTCGCAGCGGCGGAAATGCTCGCCGGGCACGTGGATGTCGGGCATCACGTCGCCGCAGTCGACGAAGCGGATGTCGGTACGGCCCTGCAGCAGCGGTCCGTCGATGTCGAAGTCGTAATGCTCCGGCGCCCGCACCATGCGGTCGGTGACCTCGCGGATGGCCTGCGGCGCGCGCGTCTGGTCGTTGCTGAAGGCCTGCGGCGTGTAGGGCGATCCGAAGGGCATGCCCAGCACCGCGATGTCGGCGCGCAGGCCCTCCAGGTCGGTGACCAGCTCGGAATACAGCAGGGTCTTGTGGCCGGTCTTGGGCGGGACGGTAAGGGGGGAGGTAGCCATGGTGGGAATGAAGGCCGCGGACGACGGCGCCTTGGTTTGCATGCGGCTACTTTACGGAGCGGTGACAGGCTCCGAAAAATGATATTTTTGCGTGCCTAGTCTTGAGAAACGAAACTTGTCACCGGGTTTTCCCGCGCTGCGCGGCGTGTCGTGCGCGGGTTTTCCCGAGGATGGCCCCGGAGCCGGACGCCCATGCTGAAGCTCGATTTCGATGAACGCAACCTGCGGTCGCTGCGCGTGTTCTGCCACGTGGCGGAAGCCGGCGGCTTCGCCGCCGCCGAACGCCGGCTGCTCATGTCCAAGGCATCGATCAGCCGCCACATCCGCGACGTCGAGGCCCGCCTGGGCGTGCGGCTGTGCGAGCGCGGCCCGGGCGGCTTCCGGCTGACCGCCGAAGGCGTGGTGGCGCTGAACCTGGCGACCACGGCCCTGCGCGCGCTGGCCCGCATCCAGCCCGAAGTCGACGCTGCCCACGGCGTGCTGTCCGGGCCGCTGTCCATCGGCCTGGGCGAGCACACCCTGACGCACCCGGATTGCCATCTGCCGGAGGCGCTGGGCGAACTGCACCGGCAGGCGCCCAACGTGCGGCCGGAAATCGTGGTGATGTCCTTCAACGAATTGAACCAGGCCCTGCACACGCAGCGCATCGACGTCGCCATCCGCGGCAAGTACAGCGAGGACCGCGATTTCAACTATCTGCCGCTGTATGTCGAAACCCACCGCGTCTATGTATCGCGCAACGTCGCGCTGGCGCGCGACCAGGCGCGGCTGCCGCTGGTCTATCGTTCGCATCCCTACGTGGAGCGCGCGCTGGCTACCGGGCGCTTCGAGCGCGGGCCGGAGGCGGGGGGATTGGACGCCGTCGGCGCGCTGGTGGCCACCGGTTACTACCAGGGGCTGCTGCCCACCCATTACGGCGAACTGCTGCAGGGCCGATACGGCCTGCGCCTGGCGGCGCGCGGCGTGCGCTATTCCCACACCGGCTGCGCCGTGACCCTGGCGTCGCGGCCGCTCAGCCACCGCGCGGACCTGTTCCTGCACGTGCTGCGCCAGCTGCACCGGCAGCCGCGCATCGCTGGCGCGAACAATGAAGGTGCTTTTCCGTGAACAATCTGTTCACCGCTGCCTGTTGAATCGCGCCCCTGGCGGGTTCACCATGTTTTCCTCTGTACGTCACTTGGCTCTTATAGGAAAACACCATGGCTCAAGCAGCATCTACTCAGGATCTGGGGGGCACCAATGCCGTCACCTGGCAGGGGGGAGAAGAACACTGGATCCAGCGCGACGGCGACGTCAAGCTCTTCATGTGGCACAAGCCGGCCGCCGCCGGCGTTCCCCACGCGGGCACCATCCTGTTCGTGCATGGGTCGTCCATGGCCTCGCAGCCCACCTTCGACCTGAGCGTCCCGGGTCGCCCCGATTCTTCCGTGATGGACTGGTTCGCCGCGCGCGGCTTCGATACCTGGTGCATGGATAACGAAGGCTACGGCCGTTCCAGCAAGCATCGCCCGATCAACTTCGATATTCCCAACGGCGCGCTCGACCTGGCCGCGGGCAGCGAGTACATCCTGCAGCGCGCCAAGGACAAGAAGCTGATGGTCTACGGCATTTCGTCCGGCGCCTTGAAGGCCGCGCTGTTCGCCCAGCAGCATCCCGACCGCGTCGCCCGCGTGGCGCTGGACGCCTTCGTGTGGACCGGCGAAGGCAGCCCGACGCTGGCGCAGCGCAAGCTGAAGCTGCCGGAGTTCCTGGCCAAGAACCGCCGTCCCATCGATCGGCCCTTCGTCGAAAGCATCTTCTCGCGCGACCATCCGGGCTGCGCCGACGACAACACGGTTTCCGCCTTCGCCGACGCCATCCTGTCGCTGGACAACTCCATGCCTACCGGCACCTACGTCGACATGTGCAGCAAGCTGCCGCTCATCGATCCGGAAAAGCTGCTCGTGCCCACCATCGTGATGCGCGGCGAATACGACGGCATCGCTTCGTTCGACGACCTGGCGGAGTTCTTCAAGCGCCTGCCGAATACCTTCAAGCAGTTCACCGTCATGCAGGGTATTTCGCACGCCAGCTTCCAGCAGAAGAACTACAAGATGGTCTATCACATCCTGCACGCCTTCTACACCCAGCCGGAGCCGGTGTATCGCTGATGCCGACGCGCCCATGCGGCGCGATGCGAGAGCCCGGCACACCGGGCCTCGCCTTCCATGAATAAGAACGGAGGAGACTACGATGCGACATCGAATTGCAAGTGCGGTGGCGGCGCTGGCGTTGTGCGGGGCCGTGACGGCCACGGCATGGGCGCAGGGCGATACGGCCAACTATCCCAGCGCGCCGATCAAGCTGGTCGTGCCTTTCGCGCCTGGCGGCTTCACCGACGTCGTCGCGCGCATGCTGGGGGAAAAGCTCGGGGCGGAACTGGGACAGCCGGTCGTGGTGGAGAACCGCATGGGCGCGGGTTCCACCATCGGCACGGACTACGTCGCCAAGGCGGCGCCGGACGGCTACACGCTGGTGCTGATTTCCACCACGCACGTCATCGGGCCGTGGCTGTACAAGAAGCTGCCCTATGACGCGATCAAGAGCTTCGCGCCGATCACCAAGCTGGTGGACAGCCCCTACGTGCTGGTGACCAATCCCAAGGTGCCGGCCAGCAGCGTCGCCGAGCTGATCGCGCTGGCCAAGGCCAAGCCGGGGCGGCTGGACTATGCGTCATCGGGCAACGGCAGCAGCCAGCACCTGGCGGCCGCGCTGTTCGCGTCGATGGCGGACATCAAGATCAATCACGTGCCCTACCGGGGCAGCGGGCAGGCCCTGGCCGATATCATCGGCGGCCAGGTTTCCATGGGTTTCCTGGGGGTGACGGCGGCGCTGCCGCAGATCGCGGCCGGCAGGCTCAAGGCGCTGGCCGTGACGACCAGGCAGCGGTCGACCGACCTGCCGGACGTGCCCACGCTGGACGAGGCGGGCGTGAAGGGCTACGAGGCCAACATCTGGCTCGGCCTGCTGGCGCCCGCCGGCACGCCCAAGCCGATCCTGGACAAGCTGCATGACGCCACCGCCAAGGTGATGCGCGGCCCGGACGCCGCCAAGGCCCTGGCCACGGCGGGCCTGACCTTGAGCCTGAGCAGCGAAAGCGAGTTCGAAGCGCTGCTGAAATCCGAATCCGCCAAGTGGGGCAAGGTGGTGCAGGATACCGGCGCGACCGTCAACTGACGGCGACGGCTGGCGCTCAGGGCAGGATGCCCGGGTACCCGTCCAGCGCCAGGCTGATCTGCTGGCGGATGTCCCAGTCCTGCAGCCGGGCCTGCACGGGGCCGTGGAAGGCCCCGTTGCGGACCACGAACATTGCCGGCAGGTGAAAGACCTCGTAGCGCTCCACCAGCCCGCCGTTGTCGCCCGCGTCCACCCAGCATATCCGGTCCACCGGCAGATCCATGCCGGGCAGCTGTTCGCGCGCCAGCTTGCAATTGCCGCAGGTCCGGCTGTGGAAGACCACCAGGGACAGGCCCTGCGCGTCCAGCAGGAAGCGGTCGGCCGTGCCGTCGTTCAAATCGATTTCTTCCATCACTTCAAGGTCGCATCCGGTTCTGGCGGGTAGCCGGCATGTTAGCCGCATCCCCCGGCCGCCGCGGGAATGACCACGGCCGCCGCCTCGGTATCGCACCGGGGCGGCGGTGCGCTTTTGTGTCGCGCAACTATGGTTAAGATAAGCGGAACCGGCATCCTCACGAGGCGACATGCAAGCGAACAGTTTTTTCGAATCCCTGGGCAATGTCCTGGGCGAAATCATCCGGTCCATCGTCGGCGTGCTGCGCTACGTACTGGGCGGCATCGGCCGGGCGATCAGCCAGTTTTCCGAAGGCCTGGCCCATGCCATGGGCATGAGCCCCAATCTGTTCAATTTCGCCGTGCTTATCCTGGGCGTGCTGCTGCTGATCGCGGCGATACGCGCCCTGCTGCGCCGCTCGATACTGGGTTTCCTGTTCTGGGCCGTCCTGGCCGTGCTGGTCCTGGGCGCGCTGATCGGCTAGCGCCCGCAACATCGGAGAACGCATATGGCTGCAGGCCGCATACGTACTGGCATCGGCGGATGGACCTTCGAACCCTGGCGCAAGAACTTCTATCCTGACGGCCTGCCGCACAGCCGCGAACTGGAGTACGCCAGCCGCCAGGTCACCGCCATCGAAATCAACGGCACCTACTACAGCACGCAGAAGCCCGCGTCCTTCGCCCGCTGGCGCGACGAAACGCCCGACAATTTCGTGTTTTCGCTCAAGGCCACGCGCTACGCCACCAACCGGCGCGTGCTGGCCGAAGCCGGCGATTCGGTGCAGCGCTTCATCGGCAGCGGGCTGAGCGAACTGGGCGACAAGCTCGGTCCCATCGTCTGGCAATTCGCGCCGACCAAGGCGTTCGACGCCGAGGACTTCGAGGCCTTCCTGGCCCTGCTGCCCGCCAAGGTCGACGGCTGCCGCCTGCGCCACGTCATGGACGTGCGCCACGCCAGCTTCATGGACGCCGCGTACCTGAAGCTGGCGCGCAAGTACAAGGTGGCGACCGTGTTCACCGACTCCGACAAATTTCCGTCCTTCGCCGACCTGACGGCGGATTTCGCCTATGCGCGGCTGATGCGCGCCAGTCCCGACAATCGCGCCGGTTATCCGCCCAAGGCGCTGGAGGCCTGGGCCGAGCGCGCCCGGACCTGGGCGGCCGGCGGCCAGCCGGAGGACCTGCACTACGTCGACGCGGCAAAGGCCAAGCCGCGCGCCAAGGGCCGCGACGTCTTCATCTATTTCATCAACGGTCACAAGGAAAAAGCGCCGGCCGCCGCGCAGGCGCTTCTGGAGAAGCTGGCATGACCCGCATCAACGACTATGGACAATCGATAGGCGACCCGCTGCCGGGATGGACGCCGCGCCCGCGTCCGCCCGCCACGCCCATGCAGGGACGCTATTGCCGCATCGAACCGCTGGATCCGGCGCGCCACGGCGACGATCTCTACCATGCCTATAGCCAGGCGCCGGACGGCCGCTTGTGGACCTACCTGTCCAGCGAACCGTTTCCCGATCGGGCGTCGTTCGATGCCTATCTGGAAAAGGCCGCCGCCAGCACCGACCCCTTGCACCATGCCATCATCGACAGGGCTACCGGCAAGGCCATCGGCAGCGCGGCGCTCATGCGCCTCGATCCCGCCAACGGCGTGATCGAGGTCGGGCACGTGACCTATTCGCCCCTGCTGCAGCGCACGGCGCATGCGACGGAAGCGCAGTACCTGTTCATGAAGCGCATCTTCGACGAACTCGGCTACCGCCGCTACGAATGGAAGTGCGACAGCCTGAACGAGCCGTCGCGCAAGGCGGCGGTGCGCTACGGGTTCACCTTCGAAGGCATCTTCCGCCAGGCCGTCGTCTACAAGGGGCGCACGCGGGATACCGCGTGGTTTTCCATGCTGGATGGCGAGTGGGCAACGCTGCGGACGGGCTATGAGGCCTGGCTGGCGCCGGACAACTTCGACGCGCAGGGCCGGCAGCGGCGCACGCTCGCGGCCTGCCTGGGACGTGAGCACGCCACGTCCACGAGCCTGGAGTAGGGCGTGGCGAACGAGAGCGACGAAGCGCAACGCCTGATCGATCGGCTGGGTCTGCAACCGCATCCGGAAGGCGGCTACTATCGCGAGACTTATCGCGCGGCGGAAACCGTGCATCGCCCCACGCTGGCGGTGCAACGCTCGGCCAGCACGGCCATCTATTACATGCTGAGCGGCGATGCGTGGTCGGCCTGGCACCGCATCCGTTCCGACGAGGTCTGGCATTTCTATGCCGGCGGCGCCTTGCTGGTCCATGTGCTGGACGGGCAGGGCGCATTGACCACCCATCGCCTGGGCAATGCGGTCGACGACCCGGACTGTGTGTTCCAGGCCGTCGTGCCGGCCGGCTGCTGGTTCGCCGCGGAACGGGTCCGCACGGACCGCCACACCCTGGTCGGCTGCACGGTCGCGCCGGGATTCGAGTTCAGCGATTTCGAGTTGGCCGACGTCGAACGCCTGGCGCTGGCGCATCCGCGGCACAAGTCGCTGGTGGCCAGGCTGGGACCGCGGCAGGGCGCGTTACCATAGGTGGTCTTCCAACCACCTGCACGCGCGTCGCGCGTGCCGCGACTTCGAGATGCCTTTGCTTCCATCCAGCACCGATCTCTCCACGCAACGTTCCCCGCAATTGCCGCATATGCCGCAAGCACCGCGCATGCGGACTTCAACAGGCGTCGCCCGCTGGCTTCCGGTCCTGCTGCTGACGGCGGCCGGCATCGCCGGCTGCGCCCAGCCCGCCACCAGCGCATCGGCCCAGGGCGCGGCACCGTCGGCCCCCGCGTCCGGCAGCGCGCCCGCGACGGCTGCGCCCGGTAATGCGCCCGGTAATGCGCCCGCGATGTCCGCCGCCGGCGCCACGCCGGCCGAACAGGATCGCGACCCCGCCCAGTGCCTGGCCACCCTGCGCGCCGGCGCGCCCGCCAATGGCGTCAGCGTGGCGGACTTCGATCGCTATACCCAGAACACACGCCTGCTTGCGGTGACCGTCGCGGCGGCCAAGGCGCAGCCGGAAGGCAAGGAAACCTGGTGGGACTACATCGCCAAGACCGTGGACGACCAGCGTGTCGCCGACGGCAAGGGGGTCATGGACAAGTCCCGCGACGCGCTGAACCGGATCGACGACCGCTACCAGATCGACAGCGAACCGCTGGTCGCCATCTTCGGCATCGAAACCAACTACGGCTCGCAACTGGGCAAGGTGGACGTGCTGAACGCCTGGCTGACGCGGGCCTGCACCGAACAGAAGCCCTTGTGGGTCAAGAACGTCTACGCGTCCGTACGCCTGCTGCGCGACGGCACCGTCACGCGCGACAACTTCATCGGCTCGTGGAGCGGCGCCTTCGGCATGACGCAGTTCATTCCGACGTCGTTTTACGAACTGGCGGCCGATGGCGACGGCGACGGCCGCATCGATCTGTATGGATCGCTGCCGGATGCGCTGGCGTCCACCGCCAATCACCTGCTCAAGCGCAGGGCGACGTGGACCCGCGGCATGCCCGCGGTCATCGAGGTACGCCTGCCGCCGTCCATGGCGGCGACGCTGCCGGCATCGCCCGACGACGAGATCATGAACCGCGACGATCGCCGCACCCTGTCGCAATGGAACGATGCCGGCGTGACGCGCGCCGATGGCACGCCCTTGTCCACGGTCGCCATTTCGCAGCCGTGGCAGACGGTGCCAGCCTATCTGTTCGCGCCCACGGGTGCGCGCGGCCCGGCTTTCCTTGCCACGCGCAATTTCGATGCGATCCTGCACTACAACCAGTCGCATAAGTACGCCCTGGCGGTGAGCCTGCTGACCAACCGGTTGAAGGGCGGGCCGGGATTGATCGCCGCCTGGCCCACCGACGATCCGGGCCTGTCGCGCGCGCAGATCAAGGAATTGCAAGGCCTGCTGGCCGCGCGCGGCTATGACGTCGGTACGCCGGACGGCATTCCCGGCAGCAAGACGCGCCAGGCCGTGGCGGCGGAACAGCAGCGCCTGGGCCTGCCGCAGGACGGCCGCGTGGGCTACAAGATCTATAGCGCCCTGCGCGGCGGGGGATAGGCGCGCGCCTGCGTGCGCGGCGGGCAGTACGGCGGGGCTATGGGTTTTGCCGACGGCCCGGGCACAGGGGCGGCCACAGGGCCGCCACGGGGTCGGCCTACAACGCCGGCAGCACCAGGTCCGCGGTACCCGGCCGCACCCAGCGCACGCATTCGCGCGTGGTGTCGATGCAGCCGCCATCGACATACACGCCGCGCGGTTCGCGCAGCCGCACCATCAGCGCCAGGATGCGGTCGACTTCGGCCGGGTCGCTCATCGACGCGCGCACCCGCTCTTCGACGCGGCTTTCATCCAGGCGTAGCACGCCCTTGTCGTCGGTGTAGACGCCGTGCCGCCAATGGTAGATCTCCACGCACTTGGCGGTCAGGCTGAACGGCTGCCTGTGCTTCCAGAAATTGTTGAACATCCCCCCGCCCAGGTAGAACACCCAGGACCCCTCGAAGCCTTCGACGTTGGAAGAGTGCTCGTCCGGATTGCGAAACCACAGGCGGTCGCCCGGCACGTAGAACCGCGGCGGCAGGGGCGCTTCCATGGAGCCGTATTCGCGCAGGAATACGTCATGGAACAGGCCGGACATGATGGCGCGCTGCTCCCAATGCCGCTGCAGGTCGGCCAGCAGCGCCGGATTGCTGACCGCCAGTTCCTGCGCGATGCCCAGCAGGGTCACGTACTCGGTCGCGCGATAGCAGGAAAACGAATACAGCTTGCCCGAGGCTTCCGGCTGGGTCGCCTTGACCAGGCCTTCGATCAGCGATTTGCCGGGAAGAATGGTGAAGCCGCGCGCTTCGTCATACGTCCAGTAGTCTTCGGGACGTTCGGCATGCTCGGTATCGAAGGCCAGTTCGGTCAGGCTGGCGGCATGGACGATGTTCAGCTTGATGCGCACCGCCGACACGAACTCGTCATGGCTGGGGTAGCGGAAGGGGACCGGCGCGGCCAGCATGGCGAGCACGACCTCGCGTTCCAGGTTGCGGGCGTCGCCCGGGAAGCGTCCTTCCAGCGCCCCGGCCAGCCGGGTCGTGTCGTGCCCTGGCGCCCATTGCGCCGCCGCGGCGTCCGTCAGGCGCCAGCCCGAGACCGGGCCGTCGCCATCGCGCCACGATTCCATGGCGGCCAGGTCGTCCAGGCCCAGGTCCCGCAGATAGCCATCCATGCCTTGCACGGTGCCGTCGGCATCGGCCGCGGGGCCGAAGACCTGGACGCCGAGCGCGTGGGCATGCGCGGAAAGCGTATTGACTCGATTCACGTGTAGGCCTCCCTGGCCCGTTGCGCCTGAGCGCTTTGCTGACGATACGCTGAACGGATATGCCGTGAAAACCGAGGATTTCCAGGCCTCGTTCCGGCGGATTTCGCGATCATAGGCGATCGGCCTATCATTGCGGAATCCGGGCGCATGAGGCGCCGCGTACGACGCGGCAGCCCCGCCCATAGCGAGGGGAAATGAAGGAAGGTTCGTCACACCGCGGCATGCTGTGGGTAGTCGCCGCGGGGTTTTTCATGCAGTCGCTGGACGCCACGATCGTCAATACCGCGCTGCCCGCGATGGCGGACAGCCTGCACGAGTTGCCGCTGGCCATGCGCCCCGTCATCGTGGCGTACTCCCTGTCGATGGCCATGCTCACGCCCGCATCGGGCTGGCTGGCCGATCGTTTCGGCATACGCCGGCTGTACTTCACGTCCATCCTGATTTTCGTGCTGGGCTCGCTGTTCTGCGCCATGGCCGGCTCGTTGTCGCAACTGGTGATCGCGCGGGTGGTGCAGGGAATCGGCGGGTCGATGCTGCTGCCCATCGGACGCCTGTCCATCCTGAGGTCGGTGCGGGGCGACGCCTATATCGCCGCGCTGGCCTTGATCTCCGTGGCCGGGCAGGTGGGGCCGATGATCGGGCCCATGACCGGCGGCTGGCTGGTGCAGGTGCTCAGCTGGCACTGGATCTTCCTGATCAATATTCCCATCGGCATCGTCGGCCTGTTCGCGGTGCGGCGCTTCATTCCGCCGGAGACGAGCGCGTCGACGCCGGCCTTCGATTTCGTCGGCTTCACGCTGCTCTCGACCTGCATGGTGGCGTTCTCGCTGGGCATGGAAGGGTCGGACGGTCCCGACCGCGTCATCTATACCGCCGGGCTGATGGCGCTGAGCGCCTTCACGGTGTTCGCCTACATTGCCTATGCGCGCAACCGGCCGCGGCCGCTGTTCCGCCTGGGCCTGTTCCGCGACGCGACCTTCAGCATGGGGCTGGTCGGCAACCTGGTGTCGCGCGTGGGCAGCAGCGGCGTCGCCTTCCTGTTGCCGCTGCTGCTGCAACTGCAGCTGGGCTACGAGCCTTTCTACGCGGGGATGATGCTGTTCCCCGTGGCGCTGGCGGCGCTGATCACCAAGCGCTGGGTGGCGCCCATGGTGCGCCATTACGGATACGAGACCTTCCTGTCGGTGAACACCATCGTGGTGGGCGTGTCCATCATGTCCTTCGCCCTGATCACGCCCGGCTGGCCGCTGGCCTTGCAGATTCTGCAGCTGGCGATCTTCGGCGGCGCCAATTCCATGCAGTTCGCGGCCATGAACAGCGTGACGCTCAAGGGCCTGAGCGTGGAAGACGCGGGCAGCGGCAACAGCCTGTTTTCCATGGTGCAGATGCTGGCATTGAGCCTGGGCGTCAGCCTGAGCGGCGGCCTGGTGGGCGTGTTTTCGCACGGCGCCCATGCGGACGCCGGGGGCTTTCGCTGGACCTTCATCTGCGTGGGCGGCGTCACGCTGATGTCGACGCTCATATTCAAAAGGATGGATGCCCGTACGGTGCGCGGCAACGCGTAAACCTCTATGCTCATCCATGGGCACGGCGCTTGCTGTACCGTGGCTTTGGCGAACGTGCCGCATTAGCGGCCATCGGACTAGGAGGTCAAGCATGACGCATCGAATCAAACTGTCGGCAATGGGATTGGCATTCTGCGCGGCGGGCGTACTGGGCGCCGCCGCCCCGGCATGGTCCGCGTCCGGGACGGACGCGCAATATCGTGACGACGTCGCGCGCTGCAAGAGCGGCGCCTCCGGCCAGGACCAGGCCGCGTGCATGCGCGAGGCCGGCGCTTCGCTGGTCGAGCGCCGCCGCAATGGGCTGACCACCCCGACGGACGCGCAGCGCAACGCGACGGCGCGCTGCGACTCGCTGCCCGCCAGCCAGCGCCGGGATTGCATGATCCAGATGTCGGGCCAGGGCAATACCACCGTACAGGGCAGCGTTACCGGCGGCGGTGTGTTGCGCGAAACCGTCATCCCGGTGCCGGCCGGCACCCCGGGCGCGGCGCCGCAGCCTGGCTATACCCAACCGGGCTATACGCAACCCGGTTCCATGCAGCCGGCCGCGCCGATGGCGCCGCCCCCGGCCATGCCGCCCGCGGGCTATGGAACGCCCGGCGCCGCGCCCTACGGCACGATGCCGCGCCAGTAATAATCCGCGTTGTCGCGACACGGCCCGCCTGGACGCGGGCCGTTCATTTTTTGGATTCCCGCCTCGGCGCCACATAGCGGTTGCTGCGATGCAGCATAAGGCGTTAAATGGACGACTGTTCAATCGTCCCGCCAGGCAGACCGAGATGCGAAGCAAGTTGTCCACGCTGTTCTTCTCCACCGCGCGCAAAGTCGCGCGGCTGCAGCGGACGGCATGGCGCCTGGGCATGCCCGGGCTGTTCGAGGAAGGCGCGGGGCAGCGCAAACGCAAGCCCGCCAAGGCGACCAAGACCGCTACGGCGGCCAAGACGGCCGCGGCGACCAAGGCAGGCAAGGCAAAGAAAGCGGCCAAGACGGTCAGGGCAAGCAAGACGGCCAAGGTCACCGTGCCGCTCGGCTTGGGCACTGCCGACGCCGAGCCGGAATTCGATCCACGGGACTATGCCGGCACGTGGAAGAGCCGCGTGTACCGGACGCCGCCCGTCCCGGGCGCATGGCCCGTGCGCCTGTCATATTTCGTCTATGTTCCCCCCGGCCTGCGCAAGGACTGTCCGATGCTGGTCATGCTGCACGGCTGCGAACAGGGCGCCACGGATTTCGCGCTGGGCACGCGCATGCACAGGCTGGCCGACCGCGAAGGCCTGCTGCTGGTCTATCCGCAGCAGTCGCGGCGCGCCCAGCGTCATCGCTGCTGGCACTGGTACCAGCCCGACGCGGCGCACGGCTATGCGGAGGCCGACGCGATTGCCGGCATCGCCATCGCGGCCATCGAGGACTATCGGGTCGATCCGACTCGGGTGTACATCGCCGGCCTGTCCGCGGGCGCCGGCATGGCCGCGTTGGCGGCGCTGCGCCACCCGCAGGTGTTCGCGGCCCTGGGCATGCATTCCGGCCCGGTGCTGGGCAGCGCGAGAAGCGCGGGCGAAGGCCTGCGCGCCATGCGGCAGGGCGCGGCGCTGCCGCCCGCGCAGGCCCTGGCGGGCCTGTTGCCGGACCCCGAGGATTTCCCCGGCATGCCCAGCATCATCCTGCAGGGCGATCGCGACCTCGTCGTCGACAAGCGCAACGGCCGCCAGTTGCTGGCGCAGCTGGCCTGGGCCAATGGCGTGGACCTGGACGACAGCGCGGGCCCGGAACCGGAGGCAGCCGGCACCGATCGCCATCATCTGCGCACCGACGTGCCCGCCGGGCGCGGCAGCGTCGTGACGCTGTGCGAAGTGCCGGGCCTGGGCCATGCCTGGAGCGGCGGCGAAGGCCGCATCCGCTTTCACGCCGACCACGGTCCCGACGCCGCGCGCCTGATGTGGCAGTTCTTCAAGAGCCGCCGGCGCGTTCCCGTGGACGTGTCCTCGAGCGCCTGAGCCGCGGCCCGTCCCGTTCGCGCAGGCAGTCCGGCGCACGCATGGTCGCGGCGCGGGCTCGCGCGACCGCGTGAGCGCCCGCGCGGGCCTGCGTGGCTCCGATGAATTCAGGCAAAATGGCGGCTATCCCTACGCCGCGCTTTGTTCATGTCCGACGTCATCGCCCTGATTTTCGATTTCGACGATACGCTTGCGCCCGATAGCACGTCAGGCTTTCTGGACAGCATCGGCGTGGACACGGCCGGCTTCTGGAAGGACCAGGTGGGCCCGCTGTTGTTCGAACATGACTGGGACCCGGTGCCGGCCTACCTGTATCGCATGATCCAGCTGTCCCGCGCGGGCAGCCACGGCGGCGCCATCACGCGCGAACGCCTGCGCGACTGGGGCGGCCGGCTGCCGCTGCACGACGGCGTCACCACGGTATTCCAGCGCCTGCGTGACGCGGTGCGCGAAGCGCAGCCCCAGGTATCGCTGGAGTTCTACCTGATCTCCAGCGGGATCGGCGACGTGGTGCGGTCAACCGCCATCGCGCACGAGTTCACGGAAATCTGGGCATCCGAATTCACCTACGATACGGCGGGCGGCATCGAATTTCCCCGCCGGGTCGTCAGCTTCACCGACAAGACGCGCTATCTGTTCCATATCCAGAAGGGCATCATCGGCCGCGAATTCCGCAACAAGCCCTTCGAGGTCAACCGCAAGGTGCCGGAAGACCGCCTGCGCGTGCCCTTCGACCAGATGGTCTTCGTGGGCGACGGCTATACCGACATCCCTTGCTTTTCGCTGATACGCGGCGCGGGCGGCATCGCCTTCGGCGTGTGGGATCCGCGCCATCGCGACAAGCGCAGCCGGGCCTGGGGCTTCATCGAACAAGGCCGCGTATCCAACCTCAATCACGCGCGCTATGACGAAGACGCCGAACTCTATCAACTGCTGGAAGAAGCGGTGACCAGCCTGGCCCATCGTATCGCCTTGAAGTCGCGGGCCTACCGTGGCTGACCCCGTCGCGCCCGTGGCGGCCGCCGACCAGGCGCGGTTCGATGCCGCGATGATGCAGCTGGCCCTGGATCAGGCGCGGGAGGCCTGGCGCGTGGGCGAGGTGCCCGTGGGCGCGGTCGTCGTCGACGCCCAGGGCCAGGTGCTGGGCACCGGCTACAACCGCACCATCATCGATGCCGATCCGACCGCGCATGCCGAGATCGTCGCGCTGCGCGCGGCGGCGCGGCGGCTGGCCAACTACCGCCTGCCGGGCCTGACCTTGTATGTCACGCTGGAGCCCTGCGTCATGTGCATGGGGGCGATGCTGCACGCGCGGCTGGCGCGCGTATGCTATGGCGCCACCGATCCCAAGACCGGCGCCTGCGGCAGCGTGCTGGACGTCGGCGCCGTGGCCCAACTCAATCACCACACGTCGTTTCATGGCGGCGTCCTGGCGGAACCCTGCGGCGACGTGCTGCGGCAGTTCTTCCGGGCGCGCCGCCTCAAGGAAATCACCCAATGAGCAGCAAGCAAGGCATCTACCTGTTTTCACCGTCTTCCGCCGTGCAGGACCCGGCCTCGCTGGCGCTCGCCCGGCAGCGGCTGGAGGCCGAAGGGTTCAAGACGGTGATCGACCGCGCCGCCGCCGCCACCCACCAGCGCTTCGCCGGCACGGACGAACAGCGCCTGAAGGCGCTTGGCCGGGCGCTCAAGCAGAAGCTGCCCATCGTCATGGCCACCCGCGGCGGCTACGGCCTGGGGCGCCTGCTGCCCATGATCGATTGGAAGGCCGTGGCCGACAGCGGCAAGCGCTTCGTCGGCATGAGCGACTTCACGGCATTCAACCTGGCGCTGCTGGCGCAAACCGGGGCGATCAGCTACACCGGCGCCAGCGCCGTTCACGACTTCGGCGGCAAAAGCGCGGACGAGCTGACCACCGCCCTGTTCGGCGAGCTGATGCGCGGCGAGCTGGAGATCCTCAGCTTCGAAACGCCGGACGCGGATCCGGTGGATTGCCGCGGCATCCTCTGGGGCGGCACGCTGGCCATGGTGGCGTCGCTGGTGGGCACGCCGTACATGCCGAAGATCAAGGGCGGCATCCTGTTCCTGGAAGACGTCGGCGAACATCCTTACCGCGTGGAGCGCATGCTGACGCAGCTATGGCAGGCCGGCATCCTGCAGAAGCAGAAAGCCATCGTGCTGGGGCATTTCACCGAATACCGCCTGGCGCCGCATGATGCCGGCTTCGACATGCCGGCGGTGGTGGCCTGGCTGCGCAAGACGGTCAAGGTGCCGGTGCTGACGGGCCTGCCCTATGGGCATATCCGGTCCAAGGCCACGTTGCCGGTGGGGAAGAAGATAGGGATCGCCACCGAACCGGGTATGGTGCATCTGGTGCTGGACGAACACGATCATCACCACGAGGACGGTCACCATGGAGGTCACCACGACGGCCATGACCATGGCCATTGAGTCTCGGGGTGGCCCGGGCCCGAACCCGGACGTGAAGCCGAACGTGAACCCGACCGCTTGGGCCCATGGCTTGCCATGATATCCTCCAAGGGTTGAACCAGATTCAGCCTATGTTCAGGATGCCGCCAGGGCGGCGCCGCCAACTTGCCGATCTCCAGGAGCTTGCATGCCACATTCCACACCGCTCATTACGACGATCGTGGGCGGTCTGGTATTGGCCTTCATACTTGCGGCAGTCGCGGTCAGGCTCAAGCTGCCGCCCCTGATCGGCTATCTGTGCGCGGGGATCCTCTGTGGCCCCTACACGCCGGGTTTCACCGCCGACAGCCATCTCGCCAACGAACTTGCCGAACTGGGCGTGATCCTGCTGATGTTCGGTGTGGGCCTGCACTTTTCATTGCGGGACCTGCTGTCGGTCAAGCACATCGCGGTCCCCGGGGCCATTGTGCAGATCGCCGCGGCGACCGCGATGGGCCTGGGGCTGTCATGGGTGCTGGGATGGAACATGGGGGCGGGCCTGCTGTTCGGCTTGGCCCTGTCCGTAGCCAGCACGGTGGTCCTGATCAAGGCCATGGAAGACCGCGATCTCGTCGAAACCAACGACGGCCGGATCGCGGTGGGCTGGCTCATCGTGGAAGACCTGGCGATGGTCGCTGCGCTGGTCCTGATCCCGGCGCTGTCCGGCGTGTTGGGCGGCCGCGAGGATAACGGCGCCAACACCTCGCTGTGGATGATCCTGGGCCTGACCGCGCTCAAGGTGGCCGCCTTCGTCGTCGTCATGCTGGTGATCGGACGGCGTGTCATCCCATGGTTGCTGGAACGGGTCGTGTATACCGGCAACCGCGAACTCTTCCGCCTGGGCGTGCTGGCCTGCGCGCTGGGCATCGCGTACGGGGCGACCGCGCTGTTCGACGTGTCCTTCGCGCTCGGAGCCTTCTTCGCCGGCATGGTGATGGCCGAGTCCGAGTTCAGCCAGCGCGCGGCGGACGAATCGCTGCCCTTGCGCGATGCGTTCTCCGTCCTGTTCTTCGTATCGGTCGGCATGCTGTTCGACCCGATGGTGCTGATACGCGACCCCTGGGGCGTGCTGGGCACCTTCCTGATCATCGTGGTCGGCAAGTCGATCGCGTCCTACGTGATCGTGCGGGCATTCCGCCATCCCAAGCTCACGGCCCTGACCATTTCCGCCAGCCTGGCGCAGATCGGCGAGTTCTCCTTCATCCTGGCGGGCCTGGGCGTCAGCCAGGAAATCCTGCCCAAGGCAGGGCAGGACCTGGTGCTGGCCGGCGCCATCCTGTCCATCCTGGCCAATCCGCTGCTCTTCAACGCGCTGGACCGTTATCGGGCCAGGCTGGAAGGCACCCGCGCGCGGCCGGAAGAGCCGGACCCCGGCGTCTAGGCCAGCGAGCCGCCGCCCCAGCTCGGGCCCAGGCTGATCCCGTCGCCCGCGCCGGTGGGCGGCGGCACCGTTTCCGCGCCGTCATGGCCATGGCGCGCGTTCCCCCCGGGATTGCAGGATGCGTGCACCAGCACCTTGGTCGCCGCGACGGCGTCCGGCGCGGTCAGCATGAAGGTATCGACCAGGGCCGCGATCCGCATGTCCAGCGAATCCGGCTCGGACAGGCCATGCACGAAGCCGATGCGCCAGGCCTCGCCGGCGCTGAAGGTTTCCCCGGTCAGGAACCAGCGCGTGGCGTCGCGCGGGCTCATGGTCCGCAGCACGTAGGGCGCGATGATGGACGGGATCAGTCCCAGCCGGGTTTCCGGCAGGGCGAAACTCGCCTGTGACGACGCGATGGCGATATCGCAGGCGGCGGCCAATCCCATGCCCATCCCCATGCAGGCGCCATGCAGGCGCACGATGGTCGGCTTGGGACAGCGGTATATCGTCTCGAGCATGGCCGCGCAGGCCCGGGCATCGGCATGGATGGCGGATTCGCCGGCGCGCGCGATTTCGCGCTGCCAGGACTCGTCGGCCCCGCAGCAGAACGCGATGCCCCGGGCGGCCAGGACGATGGCGCGCACTTGGCTGTCGTCGGCCAGGCCGGCGTAGGTGGTCCTGAGTTCCTCGACCATCTGCCCATCCATGGCGTTGCGAACGTCCGGACGCGACAGCCATACCACCGCGGCCTGGGGCTTGTGCTCGATTTCCAGCGTCTGCAGCATGATGTGGCCCTCAACGATGCCTGCCAGCCCCGCGCCGGCGGCCCGGCGCAAGGCGGCCGGGCTCTCGCTCGCATTACATCCCCGTTGCGCAGCCTTGACAATCAGCGGGCGGGGATTAATCCAAATGTCGCCATCTTCGGGCCCGATCCGGCGAATCAGGGACGCGTCACGCCGTGCCTTTCGGCCATTCCGGGCGCGTTTCCCGCAGGATCGGGGGGCATCACCCGTGCGGCCCGGGCGGGGGCGAAATATTCGCGGAATGCCACTGCGAGTACACTGATGGGTTTCGTTCCGCCCCTTTGCAGACTCAACGTGATATCCACAGCCAATCTCACCATCCAGTTCGGCCCCAAGCCCCTGTTCGAGAACGTCAGCGTCAAGTTCGGGGACGGCAACCGGTATGGACTGATCGGGGCCAACGGATCCGGCAAGTCCACCTTCATGAAAATCATCGGCGGCGACCTCGAGTCGTCGGCCGGCAGCGTCTCGCTTGAACCGGGCATGCGGCTGGGCAAGCTGCGCCAGGACCAGTTCGCCTTCGAGGACCAGCGGGTGCTGGACGTGGTGATGATGGGCCACACCGATATGTGGGCCGCCATGTCGGAACGCGACGCCATCTACGCCAACGCCGACGCGTCGGAAGAAGACTACATGCGCGCCGCGGACCTGGAAGCCAAGTTCGCCGAGTACGACGGCTATACGGCCGAGGCGCGCGCCGGCGAACTGCTGCTGGGCCTGGGCATCGCCGTCGACCAGCACAACCAGCCCATGCGGGAAATCGCCCCGGGCTGGAAGCTGCGCGTGCTGCTGGCGCAGGCGCTGTTTTCCAATCCGGACGTGCTGCTGCTGGACGAACCGACCAACAACCTGGACATCAATACGATCCGCTGGCTGGAAGACGTGCTGAACGGCTACCAGAGCACGATGATCATCATCAGCCACGATCGCCATTTCCTGAACCAGGTCTGCACCCACATGGCCGACCTGGATTACCGCGAGATCCGCATCTATCCCGGCACCTACGACGACTACATGCTGGCTTCCACGCAGGCCCGCGAGCGGCTGTCGGCCAACAACGCCAAGGCCAAGGAGCGTATCGCCGAGCTGCAGGACTTCGTGCGCCGCTTCGCCGCCAACAAGTCCAAGTCGCGCCAGGCCACGTCGCGCCTGAAGCAGATCGACCGCATCAAGGCCGACCAGGTCGAAGTCAAGCCTTCGTCGCGCCAGAACCCGTACATCCGCTTCGAGCAGAACAAGGTCATGCACCGACTGGCCGTGACCGTCGACAACGTGTCCAAGGCCTACGACGCGCCTGTCATCCGCAAGTTCTCGGCGATGGTGGACGCGGGCGAGAAGATCGCCATCGTCGGGGCGAACGGCGTGGGCAAGACCACGCTGCTGCGCCTGCTGGCGGGTGATCTCCAGCCGGATTCGGGGTCGATCAAATGGTCGGAAAACGCCGACCTGGGCTATATGGCGCAGGACGTCTCCGACCAGTTCCAGCAGGAAGACATCAATCTGTTCGACTGGATGGATGACTATCGGCAGGCCGGCGACGACGATCAGTCGGTGCGCTCGGCGCTGGGACGCTTGCTGTTTTCCGCCGACGACCTGCCCAAGGCGCCCAAGGTGCTGTCGGGCGGGGAAAAGAACCGCATGACGTTCGGGCGGCTGATGCTGGGCCGGCACAACGTGCTGCTGCTGGACGAGCCGACCAACCACCTGGATATGGAATCGATCGAATCGCTGCAGTTCGCGCTGGAAAAATTCCAGGGCACGCTGTTTTTCGTGTCGCACGACCGCGAGTTCGTGTCGGGACTGGCGACGCGGGTGATCGAAATCCTGCCGGACGGTGAAATCGTCGACTATCGCGGCGGCTACGAGGATTATCTGGCGTCGCGCGGCATCAACCCCTGAGCCGGCGTTGCCGGGATAACACGGTTGGCCCGGCAAGGCGGCGTCCGGGCGGCCCTGACCGGCCTTCAAGCGGCCGCCTGCGGGATGGCTGGGTTACACTAGGGAAAACCCTCGGTCGCTGTTTTTCCCCCGTACTATGTCCTCCGCCACCGCCAGACCCGGCAGGCAGCCGGCGGCCCATGCCGTCACGCTGCAAGTCATCTCCATCGTTTTCTTCACCTTCCTGTGCTACCTGGTCATCGGCCTGCCGATGGCGGTGCTGCCGGGCTACGTCCATGGCGACCTGGGCTACGGGTCGGTACTGGCGGGCGTGGTGATCAGCGTGCAGTACGTCGCCACGCTGTTGAGCCGTTCCCATGCGGGGCGCATGGCCGACACGGTCGGCCCCAAGCAGACGGTATTGATCGGACTGGCGGCCTGTGCCGCGAGCGGCGTGTTCCTGTTGCTGGCCTATGTGCTGGCCGACCGGCCGGCGCTGAGCCTGACCGCGTTGATCGTCGGGCGGCTGGTCCTGGGGTTCGGCGAAAGCTGGGTCGGCACGGGCAGTATCACCTGGGGCATAGGCCGCGTCGGCGCGACCCATACGGCCAAGGTGATTTCCTGGAACGGCATCAGCACCTACGGGGCGCTGGCCATCGGCGCGCCGTTGGGCGTGCAGCTGCAGTCGCATTGGGGTTTCGGCGCCGTGGGCGGCGCGGTGCTGGCGGCCGGCCTGCTGGGCCTGGCGTTGGCCGCGCCGCGTGCGCGCGTGGCGGTGGTGGGCGGGGCGCGCATGGCGTTTTCCCAGGTCGTGGCGCGCGTGCTGCCGCATGGCCTGGCGCTGGGGCTGGCGTCGGTGGGCTTCGGGTCGATCGCCGCCTTCGTCACGCTGTACTACGCCTTTCACCATTGGGACGGCGCGGCGCTGTCGCTCAGCGTGTTCGGCTGCTTTTTCATCGGCGCGCGCCTGTTGCTGGGCAGCACCATCGGGCGCTTCGGCGGGTTCCGGGTGGCCATTGCTTCCATCAGCGTGGAGATCATCGGCCTGCTGCTGCTGTGGCTGGCGAGCGCGCCCTGGATGGCGCTGGCCGGCGCCGCGCTGACGGGTTTCGGTTTTTCGCTGGTATTCCCGTCGGTAGGCGTGGAAGCCGTCAATCGCGTGCCGCCCGGCAATCGGGGCGCGGCGCTGGGGGCGTATTCGGCTTTCCTGGATCTGTCGCTGGGTATCACCGGTCCCGTGGCCGGGCTGATCGTGACGGGTTTCGGCTATCCGGCGATCTTCCTGTTCGCGGCGTTGTCGGCCGCCATCGCAATCTGCATCGCGCTGGCATTGCAGCGTGGCGCGCGCGCCGCGGCGACGGGCGGGCAGGCCGTGGCGGCATCCCAAGCCGTGGCGGTCGCCGGCCAGCCCGTGCCGGCGGGCGGCGACTGACATGCCCAGCACGCTGGCCGCGCCGCATGACTACCGGGAAACGATCAAGAAAAGCGTTTTCCTGGCGCATGCGGGCCGGGTCGGCGACGTGGATGCGGCGATGGCCTTCATCGCCGCGCATTCCGATCCGGGTGCGACGCACAACTGCTGGGCCTACCGTATCGGCGCGGCCTATCGGTTCAGCGATGACGGCGAGCCGGGGGGCACCGCCGGACGGCCCATGCTGCAGGCCATCGACGGCCAGGATTGCGACCGCGTCGCGGTGGTGGTGACGCGCTGGTACGGCGGCATCAACCTGGGGACGGGCGGGCTGGCGCGCGCCTATGGCGGCGCGGCCGCCAACTGCCTGCGGCTGGCGCCGCGGGTGGAGATCATCGACACGGTCACCGCGACCTGCGCGTGCGCCTATGCCGATCTGCAGCATCTGAAGGCGCGCCTGGCGCAGGCGGGCGCGACGGTGACGGCCGAGGTGTTCGACGGGCAGGGCGTGACGCTGACCTTGTCCGTGCCGCGGCTGGCGCTGGACGGCTTGAACGCGTGGTTCGTGAACTTCACGCGAGGGCAGGGCGCGTTGCGCATCGACGCGCAACGCGGGTGACCCGGTGCGGCGTGCTCAGGCGCGGCCGGCTCAGGCCTGGTTGCCGTCGGCGTCCTGGCCTTCCTGGGCGGCGGCGATGTCCTGGTGGACCTTCTCCATATCCAGCTCTTTCACCTTGGCCAGCAGCTCGTTCAGCTGGCCAGCCGACAGCGCGCCCGGTTGCGAAAACAGCAGCACCTGCTCGCGGAATACCATCAGGGTGGGAATGGAGCGGATGCCCAGCGCGCCGGCCAGCTCCTGCTCGACGTCCGTGTTGACCTTGGCGAAGGTCACATCGGGATGTTCTTCCGAGGCTTTCTCGAAGACGGGCGCGAAGCCGCGACAGGGGCCGCACCACGGCGCCCAGAAGTCGACGATCAATGTGCCTTCCGGCTTGATGGCTTCCTGGAAGGATTCCTTGTTCAGTTCGACGATGCTCATTCGATACGTCCTTGCCGTGCTTGCGCGCGGCGCCTGCGAGCCCCCGCGGGCTCTGGGTGATAGGGCCACGCCGGACGGCGCGGCCATGTTGCTGCTCGGTGCTACTGCGCGACAGCCGCGCCGGATCGCGTTCCCTGCGCCGCCGCCTGCTTGATCGACGCCACGATCTCATAGGAACGCAGCCGGTCGGCCGGGTCGTAGAAATCGGAAACGATCATGACTTCATCCGCCTGCGTGCGGGCGATCAGCGCTTCCAGTTCACGCTTGACGGTTTCGGGACCGCCCACGATGGACGCGCCCAGGCGCTGCTGGACCGCGGCCTGTTCCCACTGGTCCCACAGGCCCGACATATCGTCCACCGGGGGCTGCAATTGCAGCCTGTGCCCGCGCACCACGGACAGGAATTTCTGCTGCTGCGTGGTGGACTGCCGCTGGGCTTCCGCGTCCGTATCGGCGGCGATGATGGGCACGCCGATCATGGAGTAAGGCCGGTCCAGGACGTCCGACGGCTGGAACAGGTGGCGATACAGCTGCATCGCCGCCATGCCTTCCGGCGAAAAATGGCCGGCGAACGAAAAGGGCAGGCCCAGCTGCGCCGCCAGGCGCGCGCTGAAGTCGCTGGACCCCAGCAGCCAGATCGGCACGTTCAAGCCTTCGCCTGGAATGGCGCGTACCGCCTGCGTGGGATGCGCGGGCCGGAAGTACGCGCGCAGCTCTTCCAGCTGCGTCGGAAAATTCATGCCGCTGCGCGGATCGCGGCCCAGCGCGCGCTGCGTCAGGCCGTCGCTGCCGGGCGCGCGGCCCAGGCCCAGGTCGATACGGCCCGGGAACAGCGATTCCAGGGTGCCGAACTGTTCCGCGATGATCAGCGACGCGTGATTGGGCAACATGACGCCGCCAGAACCCACACGGATGGTATGGGTATGCGCCGCCACGTGGCCGATCAGCACGGCGGTCGCGCTGCTGGCGATGCCGTTGATGTTGTGGTGTTCGGCCAGCCAGAAGCGGTTATAGCCCAGGGACTCGACGTGCCTGGCCAGCTCGACGGTGTTGCGAAATGCGTCCGCCGCGGTGCGGCCTTGCGCGATGGGCGCGAGGTCCAGGACCGATAGCGGGATTTCTGACAAGGGTTTCATGGTTTTCCTCACGCCATATACATGGGGCAGTGTATCGACGATTTCAACCGCCCGGCCTAGCAACCTTGCCGCCGGCCGGGTTGTAAGGGGTGACGTCAGGCGTGGGAAATGCGTAGACTCGCGGCCATGATTCAGATCTCGAACACCCTTTACCTGGACGAACGCGAAGTCGAGTTCAGCATGATCCGCGCGCAGGGGGCGGGCGGCCAGAACGTCAACAAGGTGTCCAGCGCCGTGCATCTGCGCTTCGATATCCGCGCGTCTTCCCTGCCGGACGCCATCAAGCAGGCCTTGCTGGACAGTGGCGACCGCCGCATCACGAAGGACGGCGTCGCGGTGATCAAGGCGCAGACGCACCGCAGCCAGGACAAGAATCGCGACGAGGCGATCGCGCGGCTGGCGGGCATGATCGCGGCCGCGTCGCGGCCGGTGATACCGCGCAAGGCCACGCGGCCCACGCGGGCGTCGCAGCAGCGCCGCGTGCAGCGCAAGGTGCGGCACGGGCAGGTCAAGCAGCTCAGGGGAAAGATCGCCGACGGCGGCTGATCGACATCAACCGTGGGCTGGGGATCGCCGCGGTGCCGCGCTTGCCTGGCACCGCGGTGTGGGGCTCAAGTCCCCGCTACCATTCGAAGCCGATGCGGTCGTGGGATCCCTTGCTGACCGTGGCCTGGCGGGTCATCGTCTTGCCATCGTTGGTCGCCGTGATCTTGTAGGTGCCCGGCGGCAGCTTGACCAACAGGTAAGGGCCGCCCGTGGTGGTCTGCAAGACCGTCGCGCCCTTGCTGTCGGTGATGGTGACCGGTATGTCGGCGGTGTAGTCGTTCTGCCCATCCCGGCGCTTCGCGAACACCATGGACAGCGAGTAGTCTTTTTGCGCGGCCTTCATGGACGTCGATTCGTCCAGGCCGATCCCGCCGGTCACGAACTGGACGTTGCCTTGCTGCTGCACGGGCGGCATATCGGCATATGCGGCGGAGAGCCCGGCGCCGAACATAAGCATCGCGGCCAGCGAGCGGCGGAAGCGGATTGTTTTCATCATTCTGCTCCTACGAGACGGTTCATAAGTATCCCTTAGCCTGGGACCGGACGCACGGCGGGAGCGCGATCGCTCATCGCCGCGCGCTTAGCTTTGAGTCGCCATAAGCGTTGAAGTTCTGCGATGGATACTCGCCGTCGACGTTCCGCTTGTGCGCGACCCGCGTCGGCCATAGCAAGATACCTGCCCGAGGGCAGGTTCCTGATGACGTTTATCAAAAACGCCGCGCACCCGGCCGCCGGCCGGGCTGCCTAGGTCCGCGATCAGCTGTCCCGTGCGGTTTCCGACGCCGCTTTTTCGGGGTTGAAACCATCGAAGCTTTCGAAGACTTCCATGAATCCCGGAACGGTCGCCTCGCGCGCCCAGTCGCGCTGCAGTTCGCAATACATCTGCACCCGGCTGATCAGTTTCGCGCCCGCCTGCTCCATGCGGCGCAGCGCGGCCTCGTGCGCGGCGAGCGAAGTGCCCCCCACCGCGTCGACCGGCACATAGACTTCGTAGCCTTCCTGGATGGCGTCCAGGGCCGGGAAAGTCAGGCATGCCTCGGTCCAGAGGGCGGTCATGATGAGTTTGCGCCGGCCGATCGCCTTCACGGCCTGCTTGAAACCGGTGTCCTCCCAGCTGTTGATGGACGTCCGGTCGTAGGTCGGAAGGTGGCCGAGCACGTCCTGCAATGCCTGGATAGGCGGTTTGTTGCGGCCCGTGGCGATATTGACCGTCGAATGGACGATGGGCAGCTTGTAATGCACGGCCGCCCGGGCGGTGCTGACGATGTTGAACACCAGTTCGTCGCGTGGCATGGAACGGATCGACGACACCTGGATCGGTTGGTAGTCGATGATGATGAAGGCCGAGTTCTCCGGCGTCAGCAGTTGATCGGTCTGGGCATTGCGGATTTGTTCACTGGGCATATTCACTCTTTTGATGTGGTGAGAGGATGGGTCATCGACGCATCGATGCACGCCTGCAAGGCAGCGAGCCGTGGCGCGTTAAGATGATCCGTTCGCGTCCAGTCACCAGCAATGGCTCCGCGCGCCATCGATATGGCTCGGAGCGCCACCCGCGGCAGAGTTCCGATGTCCAATGATCCAACCGTGCCCGTGTTTCGATGGAACACGGATGAAATTCCGGTCCACCATCGATTCGATCAGTATGTCGAAATGGTCCGGAACAACCTGATCTGCGTGACGACCCGCTGCGAGGACCCGCGCCGGTTCAGGACCGACATGCAAGTGTCCGCGCTGGGTCGCCTGAAGGTGGCGTCGATCGCCGGTTCCGCCAAGCGATCGGCCCGCACGCTGGACAACATCAAGGCCAGCGGCGATCGCGCTTTTCATCTGGTGGCGGGGCGCAAGGCTTGGGAATTCGAATCCGGCGCGCAGCGGATCCGCCTGGGCGGGACGGACCTGGTCCTTATCGACACCGAGCGCGTATACGCGTCGCGCATGCCGGAGGACTTTCTCAACCACACCGTCTCCATTCCTCCCGCGATCATCCGGCAATGGCTGCCTGACGTGGACCGTATCGTCGGCATGAAGCTACGCGGGGACAGCGGCTGGGGGCATATGTTGTCCAGCCTCGTCGACCAACTGGTCCAGCTCGACGCGGCGCAATTGCCTTTGCCTGCCGCCGTGTTCGAAGACCAGCTCGGCGCGCTCGTCTCGCTGGCGGCCCCGCACGGCGCCGGCCGCGCCGTGATGCGCCAGGCGACACGGACCCAGTTGCGCGACAGGGTCGTCGACGCGATACGCCAGCGTTGCACCGATGTCGGGCTGACGGCCTCGCAGGTGGCCGCCGACGCGGGCGTGTCTCCGCGCACGCTGCACAGGGTGCTGGCGGCGGGCGGCGAAACGTTTGGCGCCTTGCTGCTGGCCGCCAGAAGCGAAGTGGCCCACAGGATGCTCCTGTCGCCGCGGTTCGCCGAATACGTCATCGCCGACATCGCATTTCGCGCGGGGTTCGCGGATGAATCGCATTTCAGCAGGACGATGCGCGCCCGCTATGGGCATCCGCCGGCGCGATTGCGCCGCATGCGATCCTAGCCGGCGCGGACGTCCCAGTTCGATCGTCCCGCGGGGGTGCCGTCCGGCGCGTAGCGCCGTTCGTACACGGCGCGTTGTTCCATGCCGATGGCCATGACCGTGGACGATCGCGTGCCATAGGTCAGGCCGACAATGAAGGCGCTGCTGAGAAATCGCTCGCGTTCCAGGCCGATGCCGGTGTCGGGCAGTTCGGCATCCCGGGCCACGGAACGGTCGCCCAGCGCCTCGAACAGCGCTTCGATATCGGGCGACGGCGCGCCGCGCAGGATGTCGGTGAAGGCGGCCTTGGTGCGCGCCAGCTTGGGCCAGGGCGTGTCCAGCAGGTGATTGGACAGGGCGTAGATGCCCGGTTCCAGCGCGCGCGGCGCCGGGCCGCGATTGCTGTAGTACCAGACGTCGTCGCCATCGCCGACGATGAGATTGAAGCCGTTATAGGCGTCGCCGCGCGCGGCCACGGTGGCGATGTAATCGGCCGGCGGGACGTCACCGCGCAGGAAGTCTTCGACCAGTTTGCCGCGCGACGGCGCGCCGGGCAGGATGGTCATGGGATCGCGATAGTTGGTAACCAGCGCGTGGCGGCCGGCGCGCGTCATTCCCATCCAGGTGCCGCCGGATTGCAGGTCGCGGCCTGCGATGATGCGCGGGTCGTCCTGCCAGGGAGCCGCGGCGGCGGTCGGGCGCGCGTGGTATTCGTCGCGATTGGCGGCGACCAGCACCGGTGTATCGGGCACGACGTCGATGGCAAGCACGGCCAGGCACATGATCGCGGTTCAGTCCTGGTGGCCGGATGCCGCGCCGGCCGGACGTGAGGGGGGCGCAGCGTCGCCGCCATCGCGCGTGAAGCTGGCGGTCTTCGGGCGCACCAGGGCAAGGTAGTCGCGCGCGTTCATGACGATGGACGCGTCCAGCCGGCCGGCATTGAAGACGATCTCGTCATAGCGGGTGCCCAGCGTCTCGTCCACCAGCAGCGTCAAGGCATCGTCGAAGACGAAAGGCGGGATGGCGCCGATTTCGCAGCCCGTCAGTTCACGCGCCAGATCGCGCGTGGCCAGCGACGCCTTCTTGCCGCCGGCCGCGCGCGCGATCGCTTCCAGGTCGGCCTGGCGGTCGGCGGGGAATACGGCGAGCACGTGGGCGCGCTGCGTGGACGAAAGCTTGACGCGGCAGACCAGCGCCTTGGCGCCCTGGCCGACCGCCGTGCCGCGTATCGCGGCGACGGCTTCGGAGCGTCCTTCCGCGGAGTGGCGCAACAGGCGGTAGGTGATGCCGGCATGGTCCAGCAGCGACTTCAGGCGGGTATGCACGTCAGGCACGTCCCGCACGTCCGGCGTGGACGTGCCGGCAACGTCATGCGTGTCGTTCATCGACGTGTCAGCGGACGGAGTCGCCGAAACGGTATTCATGGGTCAAGGCATCCAGCTTGGTTTTCAATTCGGCCGACAGCTTGAATTCGACGGCGGCCAGGGTGTCGTCCAGTTGCTCCGGCTTGCTGGCGCCCAGCAGCGGCGCGGTGATGGCGGGGTTGGCGAGCACCCAGGCCATCGCCAGCGTGGTCAGCGACACGCCGGCTTCCTGCGCGATGCCGCGCAGGGTCTCGACGGTTTCGAACGAGCGGTCGTTCCAGTAGCGGTCCTGGTACCGGCCGGCCGCCGTGCCCAGCGTGAAGCGCGTGCCTTCGGCGGGCTTGCCCCCGGCGCGGTGCTTGCCGGTCAACAAGCCGCCGGCCAGCGGGTTGTAAGGAATCACGGCCAGGCCCTCGGCCTCGCACAGCGGCAGCAGTTCGCGCTCGATCTCGCGGAACAGCAGGCTGTAGCGCGGCTGGACGGAGGTGAATCGCGTCAGGTGCCGCACGTCGGCGCGCCCCAGGGCCGTGGCCAGGCGCCAGGCCAGGAAATTCGACACGCCGATGTAGCGCGCGCGGCCGGACTTGACGATGATGTCCAGGGCTTCCAGCGTTTCGTCCAGCGGCGTGGAGTCGTCATCGGAGTGCAACTGGTACAGGTCGACGTAATCCGTCTGCAGTCGCTTGAGCGAGGCGTCGATCGCATCCAGCAGATGCTTGCGCGACGCGCCGCGTTGCCATGCTTCCGGACCCATTTCGCCGACCGCCTTGGTGGCCAGGATGAAGCGCGAGCGTTTGCCGCCCAGCCAGCGGCCGATGATTTCTTCGGTGCGTCCCACGGTATCGGGCGTGCCGCCCAGGGGGTAGACGTCCGCGGTGTCCAGGAAGTTGATGCCGGCGTCCGCCGCCTTGTCCAGGATGCGGCCGGCCAGCGCTTCGTCAGTCTGCAGGCCGAAGGTCATGGTACCGAGGGCCAGGCGGGAAACCTTCAGGCCGGTGCGGCCGAACTGGATCTTGGGAATGGACATCGTTTTCTCCGGATCGATGCGCCGCGCCGGCGCGAACCGCGAAGATTCTACGCCCGATGTCCCGCGATGTCGCCGCGGCCGCGCTATGCAGCCAATTGGTACTGCAGCGCCGTGCGTTCGAAGTCCGCGACCGTGCGGCGTTGCCACGCGGCATCGTGATTCAGTTCTTCGGCCAGGATGCGCGCGACTTCCGGCGCGGCGCGCAGGGCGGCCGCGCTGTCGAGGAACAGCGCGCGGTTACGGCGAGCCAGCACGTCTTCCACGCTGCGCGCCAGTTCGAAGCGCGCGGCGAAGCGCACGTGGGCTTCGCTGAGCCCGCTGGACGGCACCAGCATGTGGTCCGCGCCGGGCAGGGCACGCAGTTGCGGAAGGTCGCTGCCGTAGTAGGCGTCGGGCGTGCCGGGCCGCGCCATGCCCGCCGGCGCGCCGGGGGCGCCGTGCAAGGGCAGATCCTGCGTGCGGCAGGGCGCATAAGGCAGCAGCTGTTCGCGCGTCGCCAGGTCGATGACGTCCTGCGCCATGCGGCGATAGGTGGTCCATTTGCCGCCGGTCACGGTGATCATGCCGCCGGGCGACACCAGGATGGTGTGCTCGCGCGACAGCGATTTGGTGGCCCCCACGCCGGTGGCCTTGACCAGCGGGCGCAGGCCGCTCCATACGCTGGTGACGTCGGCGCGCGTGGGCTTGCGGCTCAGGTAGCGTCCGGCCGTGGCCAGGATGAAGTCGACGTCCTGGCGGCTGGCGTCAGGCTCCAGCGGCAGGTCGGGGCGGGGCACGTCGGTGGTGCCGACGATGGTGTGGCCATTCCAGGGCACGACGAACAGCACGCGGCCATCGTCGGTCTTGGGAATCAGGATCGCGTTGTCGCCCGGCAGGAATTCGCGCGGCAGGGTCAGGTGCACGCCCTGGCTGGGCGCGACCATGCCGGGCGCGGCGCGGTCTTCCATGCGGCGGACTTCGTCCACCCACACGCCGGTGGCATTGATCACGCATTTGGCGCGCAGCACGAAACTCGTGTCGCTCAGGATGTCGCGCGCCGTGACGCCGTCGATGCGGCCATTGCTCTGGTTGAGCCCGGTGACGCCCATGTAGTTCACCGCCACGCCGCCCAAATCGAACAGCGTGCGCATGAGCGAAGTGGCCAGGCGCGCGTCGTCGAACTGGCCGTCGTAGTACAGCACGCCGCCGCGCAGCCCATGGCCGTTGACCCGGGGCGCCAGCGTCGGCGCATCGGCCAGCGTCTGCGAGCGCGACAGCAGGCGGCTGCCGCGCAGGTTCAGCTTGCCCGCCAGCAGGTCGTACATCTTGAGCCCGATGCCGTAGAACGGCTGGTCGAGCAGGCCGTACGCCGGCACGACGAAGCCCAGCGGCCATACGACGTGGGGCGCGTTGCGGCCTAGCAGGCCGCGTTCGTGCAGGGCTTCACGCACCAGGCTGATATTGCCCTGCGCCAGGTAGCGCACGCCGCCATGCACCAGCTTGGTGGCGCGGCTGGACGTGCCCTTGGCGAAATCCGCCGCCTCGACCAGCAAGGTGCGGTAGCCGCGCGCCGCCGCATCCACGGCGGTGCCCAGGCCGGTGGCGCCGCCACCGATGACGATGACGTCCCAGGGCTGCGCGGAATCCAGCTGGCCGAGCAGGCGTTCGCGGGAAGGGGGCGTAATGGCGCGTGGGGTAGTCATGGCTGGGGGTGGAGCGTGGAGGGTTCTGAAGTGATTTCGCAGCGCACGCCGGCATCGCGCAGGACGTTGCCGATGGGTTCGGGCACGGGGAGATCGGTGAACAGGCGGTCGATGCGCGACACGTGCGCGACTTCCACCATGGCCTGGCGTTCGAACTTGCTGCGGTCGGCCGCGAGCCAGACTTCGCGCGATTGTTCGATGATGGCGCGCGACACGCTGACTTCGCGCAGGTCGTAGTCGCGCAGGGTGCCGTCGGCCTCGATGCCCGAGATGCCGATCAGCCCGATATCCACCTTGAAGCGGCGGATGAAGTCGATGGCGGCATCGCCGACGATGGCGCGGTCGCTGGCGCGCATCAGGCCGCCGGCGACGATGACTTCGCAGTCCGGATTGCCGGACAGGATGTCGGCCACATGCAGGTTGTTGGTAACGACGCGCAGGCCGCGATGGCGCAGCAGGGCGCGCGCGATGGCTTCGGTGGTGGTGCCGATGTTCAGCATCAGCGAACAGCCGTCGGGCACCCGCGCCGCCACCGCTTCGGCGATGCGCCGCTTGCCTTCCGCGTTGACCGCCTGGCGCTGCTGGTAGGCGATGTTTTCCGTCGTCGAAGGCGAAGGGACCCGTACCCCGCCATGGAAGCGCGCCAGCAGGCCGGCATCGGCCAGCAGGGTGACGTCACGGCGGACGGTCTGCAGGGTGACGCCGAAGCGCTGGGCGAGCGCTTCGATGGTGGCGGCGCCGCCTTCGCGCACGGCGTCCACCAAGGCGATCTGGCGGGGATTCAGGTCCATGAAAAGATGATAAACGAACTAAAACGAAAATAAAAGATCATCTTCGCGCCTGATTTTGTGACTGCCTGCCTTGATTTGATACGTACGGCGACGGATCACATTCGCCGCGCCCCTTATGCTCCTGGACTGCTTCCTTCCGCCATGTGGTTGGGTTGACGGGGCTGGCCCTTCGGCGGGTATGATCGCCGGATAAATTGCGCCCGGCCGGCCCGCCTTCGATGACGCGGTGATGACCGCCATGCGAATGGAGCGCTGGATGCGTATCGGTGCCACGGCGCCGCGAAAGCTTTACTCATTACTAAATCAGGAGATAGCCAATGAACCGACCCCTGGATGGACTCGTCGCCGCGCTCAACGTGCCGGCCTATGTGCGGCACCGTAGACTCGTCGACTGGGTGGGGGAATTCGTGGCGCTGGCCAAGCCGGATCGCGTGGTCTGGTGCGACGGCTCGCAGGAAGAGTACGACCGCCTGTGCGAACAGATGGTCCAGGCCGGCACGCTGCGCCGGCTGAATCCGGAAAAGCGTCCGAACTCCTATTTGGCATGGTCCGATCCCGGCGACGTCGCGCGGGTCGAAGACCGCACCTTCATCTGCACGGACGACAAGGCCGATGCCGGCCCGAACAACAACTGGGCGGCGCCGGCGGAAATGCGCGCGACGCTGAACAAGCTGTTCGACGGCTCCATGCGCGGCCGCACGCTGTACGTGGTGCCGTTTTCCATGGGGCCGCTGGGCTCGCCGATTTCGCACATCGGCGTCGAACTGACCGACAGTCCCTATGTGGTCGTCAGCATGCGCATCATGACCCGCATGGGCAGCAAGGTGTACGACATCCTGGGCGATGACGGCGAATTCGTGCCGTGCGTCCATACCGTGGGCGCGCCCCTGGCCGAAGGCCAGGCCGACGTGCCGTGGCCCTGCAACCCCACCAAGTACATCGTGCACTATCCCGCCACGCGCGAGATATGGAGCTATGGTTCGGGCTATGGCGGCAACGCGCTGCTGGGCAAGAAGTGCTTCGCGCTGCGCATCGCTTCCACGATGGGCCGCGACGAGGGCTGGCTGGCCGAACACATGCTGATCCTGGGCGTGACCTCGCCGCAAGGGCGCAAGCATCACGTGGCGGCCGCCTTCCCGTCGGCCTGCGGCAAGACCAATTTCGCCATGCTGATCCCGCCGGAAGGGCTGGACGGCTGGAAGGTTTCGACGATCGGCGACGACATCGCCTGGATCAAGCCCGGCAAGGACGGCAAGCTGCACGCCATCAACCCGGAAGCCGGCTATTTCGGCGTGGCCCCGGGCACCGGTGAAAAGACCAACCCCAACGCCATGGCGACGCTGCGCGAGAACTGCATCTTCACCAACGTGGCGCTGACCGATGACGGCGACGTCTGGTGGGAAGGCATGACCGAGCAGGCGCCCGCGCACCTGATCGACTGGCAGGGACAGGACTGGACGCCGCAGATCGGCAAGGAAACCGGCCGCAAGGCCGCGCATCCGAACGCGCGCTTCACGGCGCCGGCGTCGCAGTGCCCGTCCATCGACAGCGAATGGGAAAACCCCCAGGGCGTGGTGATCGATGCCTTCATCTTCGGCGGCCGCCGTTCGACCACGGTCCCGCTGGTGACGGAAGCCCGCAACTGGGAAGAGGGCGTCTACATGGCGGCCACCATGGGCTCGGAAACCACCGCCGCGGCCGCTGGCCAGCAAGGCGTGGTGCGGCGCGATCCCTTCGCCATGCTGCCGTTCTGCGGCTACAACATGAGCGACTACTTCCAGCACTGGCTGAGCCTGGGCGAGCAACTGCGCCAGACCGGCGCCACGCTGCCGCGCTTCTACTGCGTCAACTGGTTCCGCAAGGGACCGGACGGCAAGTTCGTGTGGCCCGGTTTCGGCGAGAACATGCGCGTGCTGAAGTGGATGCTGGAGCGCATCGAAGGCAAGGCCGGCGGCCAGGAGCACGTGTTCGGCGTGACGCCGCGCTACCAGGATCTCGACTGGAAGGGCATGGATTTCAGCGCCGAGCAGTATGAGCTGGTCTCTTCCATCGACAGCGCGGCCTGGCGCGACGAGCTGGCCCTGCACGAGGAGCTGTTCACGCAGCTCGCCGAACGCCTGCCCAAGTCCCTGCCGGCGACCAAGCAGCGTATCGAGGAACGGCTGGCGGCCTGAGGCCGAGCGCGGTTTTCAGCCGCGCCAACGCCAAAGCCCACGGGGCCTGGCATCTTGTCGATGCCAGGCCCCGTGGGCTTTTTACCTTGCGTGCCGGGCCGGGAGGATCAGTCGTCCAGGTCCAGATCGTCGTCGTCCTCATCCTCGTCTTCTTCATCCTGTTCCAGCGCGTCGTAGCCCTTCCAGGTGATGCGCCACATGGCGTCCGGACCGACGGTGCTTTCGGTCAGCTTCTTGGCCAGGCCGGCGTCGGCCAGCAGCTCCAGGTGGTGGACGACCGTGTCGGGCGTGGCGCCGTCGATATCGAGCTCCTGCACGGCAGCCGTCACGTCGCGTCCGCTCAGGACGGCGGCTTCTGCGTCCCGGAAAGCGCCCAGGATGGAAACGACCAGATCGAAATTGCGTTGCATGGCGATACCTCAATGGTTGGCGCGCCGCGGCGGCGCACCAGCAACGTTAACAGATGTCCCGCCATGACCGTGTGACGCCTGATCCGTGACCTCTGTTCCGTGACGTTCAATCGGGCAGCAGGCAGTCCCGGCATGGCGTCAAGGCCACATGCGCATCGCGGATCATGAAGTTGACCAGCGTGGTGGATACGCCCAGGTCGCGCGCGATGTCGCGCTGGGTATGGCCTTCGATGCGGTACAGCTCGAAGGCGCGGCGCGTGCGCGCCGACAGGCCGGCCAGCGCGGCGTTGGCCATGGCCAGTGCCTGCTGGCTGATGGCGAGGTCGTCCGCGCCATTGGCGGCCATGACGTGCTCGCCGTCCTCCTCTTCGGTGAAGAGGCGGTATTCCAGGGCACGGCGGCGGTGGTAGTCGATGGCCAGGTGGCGCACGGTCTGGAACAGGTAGGCCACGGGCTCGCGTATGGTCGCCAGCGGCGGCCCTTCCAGCAATTTCAGGTAGGTGTCCTGCACGACGTCGTCGGCCAATTCCACCGAACCCAGGATGCGCAGGGCGGTGCGCTGCAGCTTGGGCTGATGGATCATGTACAGCGCCGCCAGCGATTCGGCGGCCGGGGTCTCTTTCTGCATGGATGCTCCTTGCGGATACGCTCGGGATGCCGGCTCGCGATACCGTGGCGTCAGAAGCGGTAGGCCGCGGTGGCCATGACCGTCCTGTCTATGCCGTATCGGCAGTTGAGCCGGTCGTTGCGACAGACCACCGTCTCCTTGTTCGTCAGATTGGTCGCATCGACGGAGAACCGCCATGCGCCGGTCTCGTAGCCCAGCGATGCGTCGAGCGTCGTCGCGGGCGCGTTTTTCATCGTGTTCTGGACGTCGATCCAGGTCGTGCCGACATAGCGCACGCCCAGCGCGGCGCGCCAGCCCTGGGCATAGCCTTCGGTAAAACGGTGCTGCAGCCACAGCGATGCCATGTGCCGCGGCGTGACGATGGGCGTCTTGCCCTGGCCGCCGTCGTTGCTGCGCAGATTGGTGACGTCGTTGTACGTGTAGGCGGCCAGGATGTCCCAGGTTCGCGCCAGGGTGGCCTTGGCCTGCAGTTCCAGGCCGCGCGAGCGGATTTCGCCCGCCTGAACATTGAAGCCGTCGTGCAGCGGATCGGGCGTCAGGCTGTCGTGCTGGCGCAGGTCGAATACCGCGATGGTGTAGAGCGCGTCGGCGTCGGGCGGCTGGATCTTGAGTCCGGCCTCGTACTGCCGCGCCTTGGCCGGGGTGAACGGCGTACCGGCGTAATCGACACCCGGCTGCGGCATGAAGGACGTGGCGTAGCTGACGTAGGGCGACACGCCCGGCATGATCTCGTAGGCCAGGCCCGCGCGTCCGCTGAAGGCGTTGTCGCGCTGCGTCGTGCGGGCCGATACGAGATGATCGACGGTCTGGTCGTCGTAGCGGTCGTGTCGTCCCGACAAGGTCAGCGTCCAGTCGCCGCGGCGTATCTGGTCCTGGGCGTACAGGCCCCATTGCGTGCTGGTCTGCTTGACGTCCAGGAAGGTGGACAGCGTGCCGGGCACCGGCAGGTGCAGGCCATACACCGGGTCGTCCAGGTCGAGATCCGGCGCGGGACCCTGCTTGTAGGTTTGCCAGCCTTCCAGGCGGCGGAAGTCGATGCCGAGCAGCAGGGTGTGGTTCGCGCCCAGGCCGTCGTCGAAGCGGCCTTCCAGCTGGTTGTCCAGCGCCAGGCCGTGCATGGCTTCGCGCGCGTCGACCAGATAGCGCGACAAGGTCCGGCCATCGGGCTGCAATGCCAGCGGATACAGGTTGCGCAGCGTCATGTCGCCATGCTGGTACCGCAGGTTCTGGCGCGCGGTCCAGGTCCGGTTGAAACGGTGTTCGAACTGGTAGCCGGCGCTGGCGACGTCGCGGTCGTAGCCGTCGTAGGCGTAGTCGCCCACCAGCGTGCGCCAGGGATAGTAGCTGCGCGATTCGCCGTCGTTGCGGTCGTGCTGGTAATGCAGCAGCAGCGTGAACGATGTATCGGCGGAGCGCCAGGTGTAGGCCGGTGCGACGTAGGCCAGGTTGTCGCGATAGCGGTGGCCGCTGCTGTATTCGTCCTGCGTGCCGGCTTCGCGGCCCGTGGCCGTCAAGCGGTACAGGGAAGAGCCCTGCGCGTCGATGGGGCCGCCCAGGTCCAGGTAGGCCTGGCGGTGATCGTAGGAACCCAGTTCGACCGCGACTTCGCGCACGGGCTGGTCGGGCGGCCGCTTGGTGGTGCGGTTGACCAGGCCGCCGGCGGACACCTGTCCGTACAGCGACGACGACGGACCGCGCAGGACCTCGATGCTTTCCAGCGCATAGGTGGGCAGGCGCGGCCGTATCTGGTCGTATGGCATCTGGCTGAGGCCATCGCGGTAGTCGCCGGTCAGCTTGGCGTCGAAGCCGCGCAGCACGATCCAATCGTTGCGGATTTCGTTGCCGCCGTAGTTGTTGATCTGCACCCCGGGCGTGTATTGCAGCGCCTGCACCACCGACCCGGCATTGCGCGCCTGCATGTCGCGCTGGGTGATCACCGAGACCGATTGCGGGTTGGCCAACAGGTCGGTGTCGGTCTTGGTGCCGGTGGTGGTCTCGCGGGCAACCAGGCTGTCGGCGTTGTCGACGATCGGCCGGGCCTGCACCTGCACGGTCGGCAGCACGGCCGAGTCGGTCGCCGGCAGACGCACGATGTGATAGCTGCCGGCGCGGTCCTGGCGGGCTTCCAGGCCGCGGTCCGACAGCACCGCGGCGAAGGCCTGGTCCAGCGTGTAGCGGCCGTGCAGGCCATCGCTGGCCGCGTCGCCCACCAACGATGGATCGAAGTACAGCAGCACGCCGGCCTGGCTCGCGATGGCTTGCACGACGCGCGCGAGGCGGTCGGAGGCGATGTCGAAACGCAGGCCGGGGTGTGTGGACGCGGCGGGTCGCGCCGCGGCATTGCCGTTGGACTGGACAGGCTGCGCGTGCGCGCGTCCGGCCAGGTCCGGCCAGAAGCCGCCCAGGCCCGCCACCAGGCTGGCGGTCACGATCCAGCCCCGCGCGGTATGCCGCCAGGATTGCCCATAGCAAGACGGTGCATCGCCTCTCCTCGTCATGACGTGGAATTCCGTTGTCGGCCCGTCTTCAGGCCGTCCGTGCATAGAGGACACGCGAGCATGTGCAAACCGGAAAGCGCTGGACGAAGTTTTTTGGGGAGACTGCCTCGGTAGGGATGTGACGGGAGAGCGGCGGACGGCTGGCCGGCCGCGGCCCTGGTTCAGGCGGCGCGGCGCGCGGAGACGTCCACCCAGTACGGCGTACGGTGCGTGATGGCGATCGGCAGCAGGCCGCCGATCGCCTCCAGCACGCGGTCGGTGTCGTCCGTGGGAAAGAGGCCCGACAGGCGCATGCGCCCGGCGGCGTCGTCACAGGTGATGTAGCCGCGGCGATAGCGGCTGAGTTCCGCCAGGAAGTCCGCCAGGCTGATGTTGTCGGCGGCGATGCGCCCCTGCAGCCAGGCGTCGGTGCCGGCGGCGATGGGGCGCACCGAGCCCAGGCCGCCGCGAAACAGGGTGGCCTGGTGGCCGGCCGCCAGGTAGCCCGGTTCGCTGCCATTGCCCGGATGCAGGCTGACCTGCCCTTCGTAGACCGCCACGGTGGCGTGATCGTCGTCGAGCCGGATGTTGAAGCGGGTGCCCAGCGCGCGCACCACGCCGGCCGCGGTGCGGACCTGGAAGGGCAGGCGGGCATAGGCCGGCGCATGGCCGGTGGTGAAATAGGCTTCGCCCTGGCGCAGCGTGACGATGCGCCCGGCATCGCTGAAATTCACGTCGATGCCGCTGCCGCTATTGAGCATGATGCGGCTGTCGTCGCGCAGGACGACTTCGCGGCGCGCGCCGATGGCGGCGGCGTAGTCGGGCGAGATGCGCAGGAAGCGCATGCGGTCCATCAGCCAGACGGCGGGCGCGCCCAGGACCAGCAGTCCGGCGGCGCCGCGCAGCAGGCGGCGGCGCGTGCTCTTGCGCCGCGCGCGGCTCAGGGCCTCGTAGGCCGGCCGGTTGCGGATGGCGTTCATGCGGTCGTCGGCATGGGCCAGTTGCGCCCAGGCCCGCTGGTGATCGGCATCGGCCGCGCACCAGGCGATCCAGGCCTCGCGATCCTTGGCGGTGGCCTGGCCGGAGGAAAACAGCACATACCATCGCGCGGCTTCTTCGGCGACGCGCGGCTCCAGCGGAATGCCGCCCGCGTACATGGCGCGCTGCCCGGTGCCCCGGGTCATTGCGCCGTCTCTTGCAGGAAAAAGCATGCCTGCACGGCACGCACCATGTAGTTGCCGACGGTGCGCGGGGTCACGCCCAGGCGCCGCGCGATCTCTTCGTGTTTCAGGCCTTCCAGCTGCGCCAGCAGGAAGGCTTCCCGCACCTTGCCGGGCAGGGCGTCCAGCGCGGCGTCGATGGCATAGAGCTGTTCCAGCACCAGCTTGCGCTGTTCCGGATCGGGCGCGTACTGCTCCGGCACCAGGGCCAGGGCATCCAGGTAGGCGCGCTCGATGGCGTTGCGGCGGTAATGGTTGGCCAGCAGGCGTCGGGCCACGGTGGCCAGGAAGGCGCGCGGCTCGGTCAAGGCCGGCAGCTCGCGGGCCGCCAGGATGCGCACGAACGTGTCCTGCGCCAGGTCGATGGCGGCTTCCTCGCCGCCCATGCGGTGGCGGAGCCAGCCCGCCAGCCAGGGCTGATGCTGGGAGTAAAGCGCTTCCGTTCTTTGATGCACGCTCAGCTCGTCGCCAGACATGGAAGGTGTCTCCGGAAGAGGGTCGGTTGATGGAACTGTTTAATGATAACGCTTATCAATTACTTTTCATAACGGGTTTCCACATTCGACCGTAAATTCCATGCGCCGTCGTTCGTCAACGGAAATGAGAGCTAATCCTGTTTATCGACAGGCTTCGCTCGCCCCCGACTATCGACACGGACGGAATGAATCATGAGTTGCTTCGATCGTGAAGGCGCAATTCTGCGGGTGCTGGTCAACGACGAGGAACAGTATTCGTTGTGGCCCGATTTCAAGGCCGTCCCGGCCGGCTGGCGCGATACCGGCATACAGGGTGACAAGCAGACGTGTCTGGCATATGTCGAGCAGGTCTGGACCGACATGCGGCCGCTGTCGCTGCGCCGCTTCATGGATGAACACGCACCGGCGGTGGAATGATGTCGCCGGCGGTCTCCCTGTTGTGCCTGCCGTGCGCGGGCGCCAGCGCCACGATGTACCTGCGCTGGCGCCGCCGGGTCGAGCCCTGGCTGCGCATCGTGCCGGTGGAGCTGCCCGGCCGCGGCGTGCGGATGGACGAGCCTTATGCGACGGACGTCGACGCGCTGGCCGCGCGGCTGGTCGACGAACATGCGCCGGACATGGCGGGTCCGTACGTGCTGTTCGGACACAGCATGGGGGCCTTGCTGGCCTATCACATGGCCGCGCGGATCGCACGGGCAGGGGGCGAAGCGCCGCGCCTGCTGATCGTGTCGGGCAGCCCCGCACCCGCGCATCGCGATCTCTCGCGCTTCGACGGCTTGGATAACGATCAGGCGCTGGTCAACGATCTGCGCAAGCAGGGCGGAACGCCGGATGCCGTGCTGGGCAGCCGCGGGCTGCGCCGCTTCGCGCTGGATACGCTGGCGGCCGACTACGCCATGTGCCGCGCGTACCGGTATGCGCCGGGCCCGCGCCTGGCGGTGCCGCTGCTGGTGCTGGCCGGACGTGACGATGACATCGCGCCGGCGGCCATCGATGCATGGCACGAGGAAACACAGGCCGGCGTGCGCCAGGTCTGGTTCGACGGCGGGCATTTCTTCATCAAGCATCGCGAAGAGGAAGTCCTGGCGCTGCTGGACCGCGCACTGCGGCCCTTGGCGGAACAGGCGCGCCGCGGGTCGGTCGCGCTGGCTTGAAGCGAGCCCATCAATGGAACGAGACGAAGGTAAGGGCGCTGCAGGCGCCGGATTGCCGGCGGTATTGTCGCCACGGTATGCGGGCCAGTCCCTGCAGCAGGCGCTGCCGGAGCTGCGCGCCCATATCGACGCCGCGCTGGCGCGTACCGGCGGCGTGCTGATGCGCGGATTCCAGGTCGAGTCGGTGGAGGCGTTCAAGGCCTTCGCGGCGGCCTTCGGCCATCCGCTGCTCGCCTACGAATTCGCGTCGACGCCGCGCAGCGCGGTGTCGTCGGGCATCTATACCAGCACCGAATATCCGGCTCACCAGCATATCCCGCTGCACAACGAGCAGGCCTATACGCGCGAGTGGCCGATGAAGATCTGGTTCCACTGCGTGAAGGCCGCGCAGTCGGGCGGCGAGACGCCCATCGCCGACAGCCGGGCGATCTACCGGCGCATCGCACCCGCCATACGCGAGCGCTTCGCGCAAGGGCTGATGTACGTGCGCCATTTCGGCGAGTTCGACGTGCCGTGGCAGCAGGTGTTCAACACCGATGAGCGCGCGCGCGTCGAAGCGTATTGCAGGCGCGCCGGCATCGAGTGGGAATGGCTGGCGGACGACGGCCTGCGCACCCGCCAGCGCTGCCAGGGCGTGGAGCGCCATCCGCATACCGGCGAGATGGTCTGGTTCAACCAGGCGCATCTGTTCCATGTGTCGGCGCTGGATCCGGACGTGCGCGAATCGCTGGAAGACCTGCTCGGCGCGGACCGGATGCCGCGCAACGTGTACTACGCCGACGGGTCGGCCATCGCCGATGGCGTGTTCGACGAAATACGCCAGGCCCTGGCCGCCGAGACGGTGATGTTTCCCTGGCGTGAAGGGGATGTGCTGATGCTGGACAACATGCTGGCGGCGCATGCGCGCACGCCGTACCGCGGCGAACGCAAGGTCGTGGTGGCCATGGCCCAACCGCATGGCACCGCGATGTTCAACGACGCGGCGGCGGCATGAGCGGCGCCATCACCGCGGCCGCCACCATCGATGCCCGGCTGCGCGCCCATGCGAGCGCGCGCGGCGATGCCATCGCGCTGATCGTCGAGGATGGCGGCGGATCGCTGTCCCTGACGTACGCCGAACTGGACTGGGCAGCGCGCGCGCTGGCGGCGACGCTGAAGTCGCGTCTGCCGAAGGGTAGCCGTGCGTTGCTGATGCTGGATAACGACCAGCATTATGTGGTGGCCTTCTTTGCCTGCCTCTACGCAGGCATGATCGCCGTGCCGGCGTTCCCGCCCGATCCGGCGCGCGAGCAGGAACTGCGGCGCCTGCGGGTGATGACGCGCGATTGCCAGGCAGGTTGCGTGTTGACGACCACGCAAGTCGCGCGGGGACTGGCCGAAGCGCTGGCCTGGTTCGACGGCGTGCCGCTGCTTGCGGTGGACGCTGTCAATGGGGTGGATGCAACCGATGAGGTCGATGTCCGGGACGCGGCGGCTGCTTGCGGTGTGCCCGATGCGCTGCCGCCTGCGGATCCGCGCGATATCGCCTTCCTGCAATACACGTCCGGATCGACCGCGGACCCCAAGGGCGTCATGGTCAGCCACGCCAATTTGATGGCCAATGCATTGGCCATGCACCGGGGCATGGGCACGCGGGAAACCGACGTCTGCGTGTCATGGCTGCCGCTTTATCACGACATGGGCCTGATCGGCGGCGTGCTGGAAGGGCTGTACCTGGGCACGCGCGTGGTGCTGATGTCGCCTAAGTATTTCCTGGAGCGGCCCCTGCGCTGGCTGGAGGCGATCGCGCGCCACCGCGGGAACTTCAGCGGCGGGCCGGACTTTGCGTATCGGCTTTGCGTCGAGCGCATCCGGCCGGAGCAGGTGCGCGGCCTGGACCTGTCGAGCTGGCGGATCGCGTTTTCCGGCGCGGAGCCCGTGAATCCCGACACCCTGGAGGCGTTCGCGCGGCTGTGCGCGGAGGCCCGGCTGCCGGCGGCGGCGCTTTATCCCTGCTACGGGCTGGCCGAGGCCACGCTGTTCGTGACGGGCGGCGATCACACGAAGCCGCCGGTCTGCACGGTGTTCGATGAGGAAGCCCTGGCTGCCGGACGGGCACGCCCGGCCGAGCGGGGGCGGAGGCTGGTCGCCTGCGGGGCGCCGGCGCCGGGCCATCGCGTCGCCATCGTCGATCCCGCATCGTCGCGGCGCTTGCCCGACGGCATGCAGGGCGAGGTCTGGACGTCCGGTCCCAGCATCGCCGGGGGGTATTGGGACAAGGCCGAGGCGACGCAGCGGTCGCTGGCGGAGCATGACGGCGCGACGTGGCTGCGCACCGGCGACCTGGGATTCGTGCACGGCGGCGAACTGTACGTCAATGGGCGCATCAAGGACCTGATCATCGTGCGCGGGCGCAATGTCTACCCGCAGGACATCGAAGCCGTCGTGGAGGCGGAAGTGGCCCAGGCCCGCAAGGGCCGCGTCGCCGCCTTCGCGGTGGACACGCCGGACGGCGAGGGCATCGGCCTGGCGGCGGAGATCGCGCCGCTGCAGCGCAAGCGGCATACGCCCGCCACGCTGGTGCGCGCCTTGGGACGCGCCGTCGCGCTGGCCTGCGGCGAGCCCTTGGCGGTGGCGGTGCTGCTGGAGCCCGGCACGCTGCCCAAGACGTCCAGCGGCAAGCTGCGGCGCGCGGCCACGCGCGCGGATTGGCGCAGCGGAACGCTGCATGCCTATGCCATCCACGAAAACGGGCGCTTTGTGCTGGGTGAAGCGGGCGAAGCCGCGGCCCTGCCGCCGGCGGCGGGCACGGAAGCCGCGCTGGCGGCGATCTGGTCGGACGCGCTGGGACGGGAGGTCGCGGACAGGAATGCGCGCTTCTTCGAGCTGGGCGGCAGTTCGCTGACGGCGGCGAGCGTGGCGGCGGCCATCCGGACGCGCTGGGAGATCGCCATCGGCGTGCGCGAAGTGTTCGCGCATCCCGAGCTGGCGGAGTGCGCGTCGTATATCGACAGGGTGTGCGTGGCGCGGGCGGCAAGCCGGGAGGAGGATGCCGGGCGGGCGTCCGCGCATGCTTGCGCGGCCGGTGTGGCTGATGCGGAAGGCGTGGCCGATACGGCTGACGCGGCTGATGCGTCGGCCGCGGGCCCGGCGCACGCGTTGGCGCCGGTGCAGCGCCGCCTGTGGCTGCTCGACCGCATGGCCGCGGCGCCGGCGGCGCGCGCCCGCTACAACCTGGGCGTGGCGTTCCATCTGGACGGCGCGCTCGACGCCGGCCGCGTGGAAAACGCGATCAAGGCGATCGTCACGCGCCATGCCGTGCTCCGGACGGCGTATCCGGAAGACGATGACGGCGAGCCCCACGCCGCCATGCTTGCCGCCGCGCATGGGGGCGTGCCGCATGTGGAAGTGCCTCTGGTGGACCTGTCCGCCGGGGCGGATAGCGACGCCGCCGCCGCGCGTATCGCGCGCGGATACGCGGACGACCCCTTCGACCTGTCCGCCGGTCCCTTGCTGCGAGCCTGCCTGCTGCGCCTGGACGCGCGGCGCCATCTGCTCCTGATGGCCGTGCATCACATCGTGTTCGACGGCTGGTCGGCGGGCATATTCATCGACGAGTTCCGCGCGCATTACGCGGGCCACGAACTGCCGGCGTTGCCCATGCAGTACGGCGATTACGCCATGCGGGCGGCCCGCGCCGAAGCGGGCGGGGCCTGGCGGGATACGCTTGCGTATTGGCGGACCACCCTGGCGCAAGCTCCCATGCTGTCGTCGCCCGCACGGCCGCGCCAGGCGCGGGAAGGCGCCATGGCGGCCAGCACGCTGCGGCAGATGATCCCCGGCAGCGTGAACCGCCGCCTGGCCGACCTGGCGCGGCGCCATGACGCGACGCCGTTCCAGGTGCTGATGACGGTCTTCCTGATGACCATGCATCGGCAGATCGGACAGGACGACATCGTCGTCGGCACGGACGCCGCCGGCCGCGACGATCCCGCCTTGGCGCCGCTGATCGGTTTCTTCGTCAATGTGCTGCCGATCCGGTCACGCGCGTCGCGGTCGGCGCCTTTCGAGGAATGGCTGGCGCGCACGCGCGCCACCGTGCTGGACGCGCTGGCGCACCAGGACGCGCCCTTCGACCGTATCGTCGACGTGGCCGGCGCGCCGCGCGACCGTGGCCGCAATCCCCTGGTGCAGGTGCTGTTCGTGATGCAGAACACGCCGCGTCCGGCCGCGGACCTGCAGGACGTCGTTGTCCGCCCCGCCGCGCTGCCGACCACGCACGCGCGCTTCGACCTCGCGGTGTTCGTGCACGAGCACGCGCAGGGGCTGGAGGTCGAATGGACCTATGCCACCGCGCTGTTCGATGCGGCGGCGGTGGAAGGCATGGCGACGATCTGGGCGGACGTGCTGCACCGGGTCGCCGCGGACGACGGCCGGTCCTGGTCCGTGGCCGACATCCCGTCCGTTGCCGAGATCTCGACCGTTGCGGAGATCCCGTCCGTTGCGGAAATACCGTCCGTTGCGGAGATACCGACCGCCGCCGAGATCCCTTTCTCACCGGAGTCCGCCATGCGTGCCACCACGCCGCCTACGCTTGCGCCCGCCGTATCGGCGACCTCATCCGTCACCGCGCCTACCGGCGCCGCCGCACCCGCCGCCACCCAGGCCGCCGGCGCCGCCATGCGCGGCAAGCTGGACCGCCTGTCGGCGCGACGCGCGGCGACGGCCGGCGATCGTGCCGCCGCCGCGCCCGTCCGCGCGACGCCGATACGCATGGCCCCGCTGTCGTCCGCGCGGCCCTTTCCCCTGGTGATCGAAGCCCTGGACAGCGGCCTGGATCCGATTTCCTGGGCGGCGTCCATGCGCGAACAGCTCGAAGCCCTGCTGAACCGACACGGCGGCATCCTGTTCCGCAACTTCGCCCTGCGCACGCCGCAGCAGTTCGAGGCCTTCGCCGAGGCGATCGAACCGGCGCTTTACGGCGACTACGGCGACCTGCCGAAGAAGGAGGGCGGCCGCAATACCTACCGGTCCACGCCCTATCCGGAAAAGCAGATGATCCTGTACCACAACGAAAGCGCGCACCTGGAGCGCTGGCCCCGCAGGCAGCTGTTCTTCTGCGAGCTGCCTTCACGTGTCGGCGGCGCCACGCCCATCGTCGACTGCCGCGAGATGCTGCGCTGCCTGCCGGCGGAGATCGTGCAGGCATTTGAGCAACGGGGCCTGCTGTATGTCCGCACCTTCACGGAGCGGCTGGATGTCAGCTGGCAGCGCTTCTTCGGCACGGACGACCGCGACGCGGTGGAATCCACCCTGCGCCGCGCCGGCACGGGGTTCCGCTGGCTGGACGGCAACACCTTGCAGACGCGCACGCGCTGCCCGGCGGTGATCACGCATCCGGAGACGGGCGAACGTGTGTTCTTCAACCAGGTCCAGCTGCATCACATCCATTGCCTGGAGCCGGACGTGCGGGCGGACCTGCTCAGTATCGCCGGCGAGGACCGCATGCCCCGGCAGGTGTATTTCGGCGACGGCGGCGCGATACCGGAATGGATGATGGACGAGATCGGCAGGACCTACGAGGCCTGCGCGGTGCGCTTCGACTGGGCGCGGGGCGATGTCGTGATGCTGGACAACATGCTGGCCGCGCATGCGCGCGATCCCTATGAGGAGCCGCGCAAGGTCGTGGTGGCGATGGGGGCGATGTTCGATCGCGGCGCGCTGGCGCGCGAGCAGGGTTGAGGCGTATGGACATGCACATGCCGGAAGCGGGACCGCAAGGATTGGCCGCGGGGGCAGCCACGGGGTTGGCCATGGTTGTCGATCACCTGCCACCGAGTCCAGAGCAGCGCGCCATCGTGGCGGCGGGCGAGGCGCGGCGCGCGCGAGTGGCGCTGGTGGAACTGACGGGACGGCTGGACACGGCGCGGCTGCGCAAGGCGCTCGATGACGTTGCCGCGCGCCATGACAGCCTGCGGCACGGCTATGGGCGCGTGCCGGGCTATCGGGGCCCGCGTGTGCTGCCGGAGGCCGGGCAGGGATGGCGATGGGAAGTCCGGGATCAGGCCGACGCTGCCTCAGCATCGCCCATCGCGACCTGGGCTGCCGATGCATCGCAGCCGCGTGCGGCGCTATGGCACATGGCTCCGGATCGCGCCTTGCTCGCCATCGCGGTGCCCGCGCTGGCGGCCGATGACGCGTCCATGCGTATCCTGCTGCGCGACCTTGCGCGTTGCTACGCGGCGTCCGGCGCGGACGCCGGCGACGAATTGCCGTTCGCCTATGCCGAATACATCGAGTGGCGGCGCGAACTGGACGAGGACGCCGATGCACCGGCCGCGCGGGCCTACTGGACGCGCTACCTCGCGCCGCATGCGGACACGCCCGGACCGGCATTGCCGACTCGCCTCGGGGCGGGGCGGGCGGGGGTGGCGCCCGCGAGCGACGGCGACGACAAAGCAGTCCTGTCGCCCGCGGATGGCGAGGGCGAGTCACTCTCGGTCCCGGCGCACGCCGATGACGAGGCGGCCAGGCCCCCCGCGGACGGCCTGCGGGTGGCTATGGACCTGGGCGCGGACGTCGTGTCTGCACTGCGTGCGGCCGCCGATCGGATGAATGTCGCGCTGCCCGTGGTGATGCAGGCCGCCTGGTGGAGTGCGCTGGGGCGGCTGGTCGGGGGCTGGCGCTTCCTGGGCGGCTGGCAGCACGATTGCCGCCGCGATTACGAGATGCTGGCCGGCGCGGTCGGCGCCTACGAGAAGATCCTTCCCATCGCCATCGACTGGGAAAGCGACGAGCCGTTCGGCCGTTGCGTCGAACGGCTCGCCGCGACGCTGGCTCGCCATGTCGAAGCCCAGGAGTACTGGGCTGTGGATGCGCCCACGACGGCGGCGCATCTGGAAGCGGGTTTCCAATACGTCGACGAGCCGGAGCTCGGCAACGCCGCGCTAGCCTGGTCGCCGCGCAACATGCCCGGGCCGGCGAGCGGATTCGCCATGGCCTTGCAGGTCGGTATGCGCGGCGCGGATGCGCGGCTGACATTGGCTCATCATGCGACGCATTATCCGTCCTGGGCCATGCGGGCGTTGCTGGAGCAATACGCCGCGCTGCTGGGCCACGTGGCGCGTGAACCCGACACGGCGATCGGGCGCTTGCGTGTCCTGGACGATGCCGCGCGTCAGGCGCTGCTGGCGCGTCGAGGGGAAGCGCTGGATGCCGGCGCGGAAACGCTGCCGCGCCAGATCGCGGGCTGGGCGTTGCGCAGCCCGGATGCCGTGGCCGTGCGTGACGCGGACCAGGCACTGACCTACGCGGACCTGGAGCGGCGGGTGGCGACGGCGGCCCGGGGCTTGCACCGGTTGGGCGCGCGGCGTGGCGGCACGGTCGCATTGCGGCTGCCGCGCGATGCCGTCCTGGTGGTGGCCATGCTGGCCGCGTGGCGCTGCGGCGCGGCCTATCTGCCCATGGAGCCGGATTGGCCGGATGCGCGCTGCGCCGCCATCGTGCGCGCGGCGGCGCCGGATTGCGTACTGGTGGCGGGCGATGACGTGATGGCCGGCGCGGCGGCGTGGGCGTCCGGCCTGCCGGTCGCTTCCCGGGCTGCGCTGGGCTTCGGTTCCGATGCGGTTGGGCATGCGGACGTCGAGCCGGGCAATCCGCGGGCAGGGCAGCGGATTGGTCAGCCGGATCGGCAACTGGATGGTCAACCGCTCGGTCAGCCGGATGGTCAGCCAGACGATCCCTCGGCATTGGACGACGTCGCCTATGTGCTGTTCACCTCGGGATCCACCGGCGAACCCAAGGGCGTGCCCATCGCGCATGGGCAGCTTCTGAATTACGTCGCGGCCGCCACGCGCGCGATGGACCTGGGGCAGTCGCGCCGTTGGGCGCTTACGGGCACGGTCGCGGCCGATCTGGGCAATACGGCCTTGTTCGGGGCGCTCTACAACGGCGGCACGCTGGTGATCGCCGGTCCCGACGACATGCGCGATGGGGCGGCTTTCCGCCGTTTTCTGGCGACGCAGCGCGTCGATGGGATCAAGATCGTGCCGTCCCACCTGGAAGCCCTGCTGGATCATGAGGACGCCATCGTGCCGGCGCGCGTGGTGCTGGGCGGCGAGGCCGCTTCCGCCGCGCTGGTGCGGCGCATCGCCGGCATCGCGCCGGACTGCCGGGTCTACAACCATTACGGTCCGACCGAATCGACCGTGGGCGTGATGGTGCACGCGGTGACCCTGCCGGCACAGGAGCCGTCGGGGTCCGGCGCCGCCAATGCTTCGGCCGCGGACGCGGGCGACACGGTTGGCGCCGCCATGCTGCCGCTGACGCGGGTGCTGGCCAACTGCGTCGTCGACGTGCTGGATACCGGCATGGAGCCGACTCCGGTCGGCGGTATCGGCGAAGTCTATCTGGGCGGCGCGCAGCTGTGCGCCGGCTATATCGGCCCGCGTGGCGCGGACGCTTTCCTCGAGGACCCGCATCGCCCCGGCCAACGCCTGTACCGCTCGGGCGATCTTGCCTGCGTGCTGCGGGATGGCGCGATCCGCCTGGCGGGACGTGCCGATCACCAGGTCAAGATCCGCGGCCATCGCATCGAACCCGCCGAGATCGAAGCACGCCTGCTTGCCCTGCCCGACGTACGGCAGGCGGTAGTGATCGCCACGCCGTCGGCGGCGGGCGCGGTATTGACGGCCTGCGTCGTCGCCACCGTCGAGGCGCCGGTGGCACGGGCTTCCGACGATGCCGCACGCTTCGCCGCGTGGCGCCGCGCCCTGGCCGATGCATTGCCGGAGCCCATGATCCCCTCGCACTTCGTGCGGCTTGCCGCCTTCCCGCGCCTGGCCAACGGCAAAGTGGATCGCCAGGCCCTGGCGCCCTTGGCGCCCTTGGCGCGCGATGCGGCCGGGCAGGGCGGTGGCCTTGCCGCCACGCCGCGCGACGCGCTGGAAACCGTGGTGGCGCGCCGCATGGCCGAGCTGCTGGACCGCCCGGCCCTGGGCGTCGACGACGACTTTTTCTCGATGGGCGGGCATTCGCTGCTCGTCATCAAGCTGGTGACCCGCCTGCGCAAGGCGCTGAAAGTGGAGTTGCCGCCCGGCGCGGTATTCGACCATCCCACCGCCGCCGCGCTGGCCGAGGAGCTGCGGCGGCGCGCGGCCGACGCGGCTGCGCTGGACCGCATCGCCGAAGCCCGCGTCGCCCTGGACGACATGAGCCCGCAGGAACGCGCGGCCCTGGCGAACCGTATCGAGGAGCAAGCATGACCGATAGCCGCCTGGATCTCCTGCGCGCCTTGCTGGCCGACGACGAGGACGATGCCGGCGACCTTGCCGGCCCGTCCTCCGCCGGCATCGATGCCTGGGATGACACGGCGGTCAGCGCGGACGGCTGGAACCCGCAGTCGCTGGCGCAGCGGCAGCTATGGTTCCTGCATCGCTACGCGCCGTCGTCGACGGCCTACAGCCTGCCGCGCGCCTTCGTGCTGCACGGGCCGCTGGACGCCGACGCCCTGCAACGCGCGTTCGACGCCGTGGTCGGGCGGCACGCCGTCCTGCGCACCCGCTTCGGCGAAATCGATGGCGTGCCGATGCAGCGCGTCGATCCGGCCGGCCGCTGCGAACTGGCATGGCATGACCTGTCCGGCCTCCCCGCCGACGATGCCTGGGAAGCGAGCGACGCGCTGCTGGCGTCGCTCGCCGGCCACGTGTTCGACCTGGAAGCCGGCCTGCCCATTGTCGCCCGCCTGATCCGCATGGATGCGCGGACGCACGTGCTGGCGTGGTGCCTGCACCACATCGCTTCCGATGCCTGGTCCAATCCGGTGTTCTCGCGCGATCTGGCGCGCGCGTATGCCCAGGCCCTGACGCATCCGGGCGAGATCGTCCTGCCCGCGCTGACGCGCCAGTACGCCGATTTTGCGGCGTGGCAGGCGCGTCAGGCCGCGCGCGGCGCCTGGGCGGCGAGCGTCGATTACTGGGACATGCACCTGGGCGAAGACGCGCCGCCGCTGGCCCTGCCAGCTGATCACGCGCGGCCGGCGGACCCGGGCTTCGACGGTGCGTCGCATTATTTCGATGTGCCGCCGGACCTGGCGCGGGCCCTGCGCGCCCATTGCGCGTCGACGCGCTGCACGCCGTTCGTCGTATTGTTCGCCGCATGGCAGGTGTTGCTGGCCCGCTATGCGGGGCAGGGGCGCTATGCCGTCGGCGTGCCGTCGGCCGCCCGCACGCTGCCGATGTCGCACGACATGGTGGGCTTCTTCGTGCAGACGCAGGTGTTCAAGGCCGATATCGACCCGTGCCACACGCTGGAGCAGGTCTGCCGCCGTGTGCGCGACGATGCGCGCGCGGCCATGGACCATGCCGACCTTCCGCTCGACCTGCTGCTGGAGCGGCGCCACGCCGTGCGCGAGGCTGGCCGCCAACCCTTGTTCCAGGTCATGTTCGGGCTGCAGGCCACGGACGGCGCGCCGGAACTGGCGTTGAAGGATCTTTCCGCCGCGCGCATCCCGCTGCCGGAACGCGCCGCCAAATTCGAGCTGTCGCTGGATTTCCTGCTGAACGAAGCGGGCTGGGCCGGCGCGGACGAAGGGGAGCAGGCCCTGCGGGGCCGCCTGGAGTACAACACCGCGCTGTTTACCCGCGCCACCGGTCAGCGGCTGGCCGCGCGCTTCCTGGCGGTGTTGGGCGACATGGTCAATCATCCAACCCTGCGCGTGGCGGACGTCGACATCGTTCTGGCCGAGGAAAAAGGCCTGCTGGACCGTTGGAGCGACGGCGGAACCGCGCTGCCGTCCCTGCGGCCCGTCCATGAGACGTTCGCCGTACAGGCCAGGCGCACGCCCGACGCCATCGCGCTGGAGATGGGCAAGGTGGCCCTGACCTACGCCGAACTGGACGGCCGCGCCAATGCCTGGGCGCACCGCTTGGCCGGGCTGGGCGCCGGTCCGGACGTGCCGGTGGCCATCATGCTGGAGCGCTCCGTCGAGATGGTGGTTGGCCTGCTCGCCATCCTGAAGGCCGGCGCCGCCTATGTGCCCGTGGATCCGGACTATCCGCCGGAACGCCTGGCCTACATGCTGGAAGACTGCGGCAGCCGCCTGCTGCTGCTGCTGCGCGGCGCGGCGCCGAGCGCGCTGTCCATGCCGGATGGCATGACGCAACTCGACCTGGCGGGCGATGCGGGGCCGCCGCGTGCGGACGCGCCCGCCGTGGGCCTGCATGCCGATAACCTGGCCTATGTGATCTATACGTCGGGTTCGACCGGACGGCCCAAGGGCGCCGCCAACCGGCATGGCGCGCTGGCCAACCGCATCGCCTGGATGCAGCGGCAATACGGCCTGGCGCCGGACGACGCGGTGCTGCAGAAAACCCCCTTCGGCTTCGACGTCTCGGTGTGGGAATTCTTCTGGCCGCTGATGACCGGCGCGCGTCTGGTCATGGCCCAGCCTGGCGACCATCGCGATCCCGCCCGGCTGGCCGCATGCATCGCCGGCCATGGCGTGACGACGCTGCACTTCGTGCCGACCATGCTGCAGGCTTTCCTGGCCGACGGACAGGGCGGCGCCTGCCGCGGCGTGCGGCGCATCCTGTGCAGCGGCGAGGCGCTGCCGGGCGAGGCGCGCGATGCCGTGGCGCGCGACATGCCATGGGCGTCGCTGCACAATCTGTACGGACCCACCGAGGCCGCCATCGACGTCACGCATTGGACATGCGGCGCGGGCGATAGCGGCGCGGTCCCGATCGGCCGGCCCATCGCCGGCCTGCGGACGCGGATACTGGACGGCGACCTGAATCCCGTGCCGCCCGGGGCGCTGGGCGAACTCTATCTGGGCGGCGCCGGGCTGGCGCGCGGCTATGCCGGACGGCCCGGCCTGACGGCGGACCGTTTCGTCGCCGATCCCCACGGGCCGCCGGGGGCGCGCCTGTACCGGACGGGCGACCTGGCGAGCTGGCGCGCCGACGGCCAGATCATGTACCAGGGCCGCACGGACCACCAGGTCAAGATACGCGGCCTGCGCGTGGAGCTGGGCGAGGTGGAAGCCTGCCTGCTGGCGCAGCCCGGCGTATCCGCGGCCGTCGTGGTGGCGCACGCGGGACAAAGCGCGACGCAGCTGGTCGGCTACGTGGCCGTTGCCCCGCGCACGGCCGCGTCCGTCACGCGTTCGACGGAACGCCGCGATGGATCGCGCGAGGTCGCCACGGGACGCCACGGCGCCCCGGATGCCGCCTCGCTGAGGCAAGCGCTTGCCGCGCGCCTGCCGGACTATATGGTGCCGGCGGCCATCATGGTCCTGCCGGACTTGCCGCTGAACGCCAATGGCAAGATCGATCGCAAGGCGCTGCCGCGTCCCGAGTTCGCGGCGGATGCCGCGTATGAAGCGCCACAGGGGCAGGTGGAGACACTGCTGGCCGCCGTGTGGTCCGCCGTGCTGGGCGCGCCGCGCGTCGGGCGGCAGGACAACTTCTTCGAGCTGGGCGGCGATTCCATCCTGGGCCTGAAGGTGGTCGCCGGCGCGCGCAAGCGCGGTTGGCTGATCAGCCCGCGCGACGTCATGGAGCGCCAGACCGTCGCCGAACTCGCTGCGGCGGCGCGGCCGCTGCATGCCGCTGTCATCGGCTCGATGGACGGCGGCGCGCCATCCGGTGCGTTCCAGGACAACACGGCGCCCGTCAGCGTCGCGCTGTCGCCCATCCAGCGCTGGTTCTTCGATACGCCCATGCCGGCGCGTGCCCACTGGAACCAGAGCGTGCTGCTGCGGCCCGCCGGGCCCGTGGACACCGCCGCCTTGCGGACAGCCGTGCGGGCGGTCATGGCGCATCACGCCGCGTTCCGCCTGCGTTTCGAAGCCCGGGCGGACGGCAGCTGGGACCAGCGTTACGGCGCGTCCCCGGCGTCCGATACCGCGCACGAAGGCGATTTCGACATCGTCGACCTGTCGGCGGCCGAGTACCCCGACGCCGCGCTGGCGGAAGCCGCGAGCGCCGTGCAGCGTGGCCTGGACCTGGCGACAGGTCCGGTCGCGCGCGCGGCCTGGCTGGACCTGGGACCCCCCCAAGCTGGCCGGCTGCTTTGGGTGGCGCACCATCTGGTGGTCGATGCGGTGTCATGGCAGATCCTGCTGGATGACTTCGAGACGGCTTACGAACAGGCCTGCCGCGGCCAAATACCCGTCCTGGCGGCGCCTGGCGCCAGCTATGGCGCGTGGACGGCGGCGCTGCGCGACTATGGCGCCCGGCCGTCGACGCAGGCGCAGCGCGATTACTGGCGTGCCCTGTGCGGCACGGACGAACCCGTGCTGCCCGCGCGCGATCCCGCCGGCGCGAACACCGTGCGGGTGGCACGCACCATTCACACCGTGCTGGACGCGGCCACCACCGAAGCGCTGCTGTCGCGTGCCGCGCGCGGGCATCGCACGCACGCGCACGAGGTCCTGCTGGCCGGGCTGGCGCTGGCCTTGTGCGCATGGACCGGCCGCGACAGCGTCCTGGTCGAGCTGGAGGGCCACGGCCGCGAAGACCTGGTCGCGGATCTGGACGTGGCGCGCACGGTGGGTTGGTTCACGGCGTTGTATCCCGTGCGCCTGGCGCCGGGCGGCACCGATGCGCTCCGGGCGCTGGCTGCCGTCAAGTCGCAGGTGCGGGCCTTGCCCGACAAAGGGCTGGGCTACGGCGCGCTGCGCTACGGCGGCGACGGGCTGAATGGCCTGGCGCGGCCGCTAGTCACCTTCAACTACCTGGGTCGGCTGGATGGCACGCTGCGGGAATGGTCCTGGGCCGCGGAATCCGCGGGTCCGGAGCGCGATCCCGACAGTCCGCGGCGCACCTGGCTGGACGTGGGCGCATCGGTACGCGATGGCGCCCTGCACGTCGCATGGACCTACAGCGGCGCGATCTTCGACGACGACGCGATCGACGCGCTGGCGCAGCGCTATATGGCGCAGCTGCGCGAGCTGGCGGCGGCCTGCGCGGGATCGGCGGCGGCGCTGCGCGCGGGGGATTTTCCGCTGGCGGGCCTGGCGCAGGCGGAGTTGGACAGCCTGGCGCTGGACCCGGCGGTCGTCGCGGATATCTATCCGGCGACTCCACTGCAGCAAGGCCTGTTGCTGCACACGCTGATGACGCCCGGATCGGGGATATACCTGATGCAGGATCGCTACCGCTTCGACCGCCGTATCGAGCCGGCGGCGATGGCGCGGGCCTGGCGCTGCGTGGGACAGCGCCATGAGGCGCTGCGCGCCGGTTTCGCGTGGCGCGGCGGCCAGGCGCCGATGCAGATCATCCACCACGACGCCGGTGCGCCGGTGGATGTGCATGACTGGCGCGGCCAGGATGCGGCCGACGCGATGGCGCGCATGGAGGCCATGCTGCGCGATGAACTGGCGGCGGGCTACGACATGGGCAGGGCGCCGCTATGGCGGATCCGGCTGTTCCGCATGGCCGATGCGGATCGCATGGTGCTCAGCTATCACCATATCCTGATGGACGCGTGGTGCCGATCGCTGTTGCTGGCCGATTTCTTCCGGGCTTACAAGGCCTTCCGCGATGGCGGCGAACCGCGTTTGCCGCGGGTCCGGCCCTATCGGGATTTCATCGGCTGGCTGGGCCGCCAGGACATGCAGGCCGCGCGCGACTATTGGCGCGGGGTCCTGGCGGGATACGCAACGGTGACGCCGCTGCCGCTGGCCCCCGTAAGCGCGGCGGGTTCGGTGGAGGCTGCCGAGGCCGCGGACGCGCTGGTGTGCCTGTCCGCCGCCGACACCGCCACCCTGCAGAAGGCCGCGCAGTCCGCGCAACTGACCGTCAATACCTATGTGCAAGGCGCGTGGGCCTTGCTGCTGGCGCGCTGCGCCAACGTCGACGACGTCCTGTACGGCGTCACTGTCGCGGGGCGTCCCGCCGATCTGGACGGCGTGCACGACACCGTGGGCCTGTTCATCAACACGCTGCCGCTGCGCCTGGCCGTCCCCGCTTCGGCCCGCGTCCGGCCCTGGCTGCGCGATATCCAGGCCGCCAACGCCGCCATGCGCGAGCACGAACATCTGTCGCTGGCGGAAATCCAGGCGCTGGCCGGCGACCTGCCGCGCGGCATGAATCTGTTCGACACGTTGTTCGTCTTCGAGAACGCGCCGCTGGACGACGCCATGCTGGCCGAAGCGGCGGAGCTGGGCCTGTCGGCCGATGGCGCCCGCACGCACACCAACTACGCGCTGACCGTGGTGGCGAAGCCGGGCGTGGAGCTGGGACTGCAGGTCACCTACGACACCACGCGCTTCAGCGCGCCCGCGATGGACCGCCTGCTGCGAACGCTGCGGCACATCCTGGTGGAACTCGCCGGCCGCCCCGATGCGGTGCTGGCCGATATCGGCCTGCTGCCCGATGCCGAACAGGCGCGCCTGCTGGCGCTAGGGCGGGGCGCGGCGCCCGCGTATCCGCTGGACGTGGGCTACGCCAGACTGTTCGAGGACGCGGTCCTGCGCCACGCCGACCGGACCGCCGTCCGTTCGCGGGATGGCGCGTTGAGCTACGCGGCGCTGAACCGCAGGGCGGAGCGCCACGCGCACGTGCTGGCCGCGCATGGCGTGCGGCGCGACGACGTCGTCGCGATCCTGGCCGAGCGCGGCCTGGACATGCTGGCCAGCGTACTGGGGGCTTTCAAGCTGAACGCGGCCTATCTGGCGCTGGACCCCGCGCTGCCGCCGCAACGCCTGGCGCAGGTGCTGGCGCTGGCCGCTGTGCGCACCCTGGTGGTATCGGACCAGGCCGCCGCGGCATTGGGAGAGGGGCTGGCGATGCTGCCGCCGTCCATACGGGTCGTACCGGGCGCGGCTTTCGCCGGCGACGCGCCGCGCGACTATCCGCGCGCGGCCGCGCATCCCGACCAGGCGGCCTACGTCATCTTCACCTCGGGCTCGACTGGCGAGCCCAAGGGGGTGATGGTCACCATGCGCGGCATGCTCAACAACCAGCTGAGCAAGCTTCCCTATCTGGCGCTGGGACCGGACGACGTCATCGCGCAGACGGCGTCGCAGAGCTTCGACATCTCCGTATGGCAGTTGCTGGCCGGATTGCTGGGCGGCGCCTGCGTGCATATCGTGGCGGACGAGGTCGCGCGCGATCCGGCCGCGCTGCTGCGGCAGGTGGACGAAGCCGGCATCACCGTGCTGGAGTGCGTGCCGACGCTGATACAGGGCATGTTGATGCGCGATCCGGTGGCGCTGCCGCGCCTGCGTTGGCTGCTGCCCACCGGCGAAGCCACGCCCATGTCGCTGGCGCGCGCGTGGCAGCAGCGCTATCCCGACATTCCGCTGGTGAACGCCTATGGCCCGGCCGAGTGCGCGGACGACGTCGCACTGTACCGCATGCCGGCCATCGGCGACGACCGGTCGACGGGCGAGGTACTGGCCATCGGCCATGCCGCCGACCATACGCGCCTGTACGTGCTCGATGCGCAGCTGGCGCCGCTGCCCGCGGGTGTGGTGGGCGAACTGTGCGTCGCCGGCGTCGGCGTGGGGCGCGGCTATCTGCATCGTCCCGCCATCAGCGCGGAGCGCTTCGTGGCCGATCCGCTGGCCGAGGTGCCCGGCTCGCGCATGTACCGCACGGGCGACCTGGCGCGCTTCCGCGAAGACGGTGTGCTGGAGTACGTCGGGCGCGTGGATCATCAGGTCAAGGTGCACGGCTTCCGTATCGAGCTCGGCGAAATCGACGCCCAGCTGGCGCGCATCCCTTCCGTGCGGCAGGCGGTGGCCGTGGCGCGCGGCGACGTCCAGGGCGGTCGCCGCCTGGTCGCCTACGTCGTCCCGCGCGACGCCGCGTGCCTGGCCACCGAAGAGGCCCGCGACGGCTGGCTGGCGCAGGCAAGGACTGCCCTGGCACAGGCACTGCCAACCTATATGGTGCCTGCCCTGTGGGTGGCGCTGGAGCGCCTGCCGCTGAGCCCCAACGGAAAAATCGATCGCAAGGCGCTGCCGGCGCCGGAGCTCGGCGATGCGCGCCGGTCGTATGCGGCGCCAACCGACGACGGCGAACGGCGTCTGGCGGAAATCTGGTCGCAGGTGCTGGGCGTCGATCGGATAGGACGGGATGACAGCTTCTTCGAGCTGGGCGGCCATTCCCTGATGGTCATGCAGGTGGTGGCGCGCATCCAGCGCGAACTGCGCGTGGACGTGCCGCTGACCGCGCTGTTCGAGGCCCAGACGCTGGCGGCGTTCGCCGAACGCGTCGCGCGCGCCGGCGCCGCGGCGGCCGGGCAGGACGAGGCGCTGCGGCGCATGGATGACTTCCTGGATACGCTGGAGGCGATGTAATGGACCAGACCCTGGCGCGCCGCGTCGCCGGAAAATTCATGGCGCTGGGGCCGGCGCAACGCCGCGCCGCCTATCGGCAGATGCGCGAGACGGGCATGGATCCGGCGCAACTGCCCATCCTGCCGCGCGATACGGCGCCGGTCATGTCGCGCGCGCAGCGGCGCTTGTGGTTCCTGTGGCGCATGGATCCGGCTGATGCCACGTATCACGTGCCCGGTGCGCTGCGCCTGCGGGGCCGCCTGGACGTGGAAGTCGTCCGTGCCGCGCTGGAGGCGGTGCGTCAGCGCCATGCCGCCTTGCGCACGCGCTTCGTTGCCGATGGGCATGGACTCGCGGCGCCGGTGGTGGACGACGACGCCTCGATCGTCGTCGAGCACGTCGACCTGCGCGCGCTGGACCTTGCCGACAGGGAACCACACGGCGCGGCGGTTGCGCGCGCCTGGCTGGCGCAGCCATTCGACCTGACCGCGGGGCCGCTGTTGCGCGCCGGCGTCATCAGGCTCGAGCAGGAAGAGCATCTGCTGGTGATCGTGATGCACCACATCGTGTCCGACGGTTGGTCGGTGCGCCTCGTGATGGCGGATTTCGCGGCGGCGTATGCGGCATTGCTGTCGCAGGGCCAGGCATCGCTCCCCGTGGCGCCCGCGATCGCCTATACGGACTATGCGGGCTGGCAGGACGATCTGCTGGACGCCGGCGAGCACGACAGGCAGTTGGCCTACTGGCGCGAAGCGCTGGGCCCGGAGCACGGCGCCCTGCAACTGCCGCAAGACTATCCGCCGCGATCCGGCGCCCGTGAGGCGGCGACGGTCACCGTCGACCTGGATACCGCGCTCGCGAGCAGCCTGCGTGCGCTGGCGCGCGAGCGCGGCGACACGATATTCATGCTGCTATTGGCGGCATTCCAGGCCTTGCTGCATCGCTACACGGGACAGGACGACATCCGCGTGGGCGTGCCGGCGGCGGGACGCCATCGCGCGGAAACGCAGGATGTGGTCGGCCTGTTCGTCAATACGCAGGTGCTGGCCGCGCGCTTCCACGCCGGATCGACGTTCGCGGACGCCGTCGCGCAGGCACGCGCGGCGGTGCTGGGCGCGCAGGCGCATCCGGACCTGCCCTTCGATAGCCTGGTGGATGCGGTGCGGCCGGAACGGGGCGTGGACCAGAATCCCTTGTTCCAGGTGCTGTTCAATCATCAGCAATCGCAGGGCGCCGGCGCGATGGCCTTGCCCGGTATGGCGTGCACGACATATCCCTTGGGGGTGGCGGCGCTGCCGGTGGATCTGCAATGCGATACGGTGGAACACGGCGATGGCCGTATCGCGTTCACGCTGCGTTATGCCCGGGACCGTTATGCGGAAGCGAGCCTGCGTCGGCTGGCGGCGCATTACGCGGCGGCCTTGGCGGCCCTGGCATCGACGCCGGGCATGCGCGTGGCCGAGGCGTCCTTGCTGTCGGACGAGGATCGGGACCTGCTGCGCGCATGGGGCTGGGGTGCCGGATCGGAGAATGGGTCTGGGGTGCGCGCGCATCCGTTGCCGGCGGCATTGCCGTATCCCTTGCCGGCCGCCTGGCGTTCGGTAGGTTGGGACCAGCCCGTCCACGCAGTGATCGCGGCGCAGGCGGCCCGCACGCCGGATGCGGTCGCGGTCAGCATGGCGGTGGAAGCGCAGGTCGGTGCGGGCGCCGAGGTCGCCGGTGGTGCCGCCGGCACCGATGGCGTCGTCCCGTTGACGCTGACGTACGCGGAACTGGAACGGCAGTCGAACCGGCTGGCGCATCGGCTGATATCGCTGGGCGTCGGCCCGGAGCAGCGCGTGGCGATCGCCGCGCATCGACATCCGTCGCTGGTGGTGAGCCTGTTGGCGGTATTCAAGACCGGCGCGGCCTACGTGCCGCTGGATCCGGAGTATCCGGATGATCGTTTGGCCTACATGGTGCGGGACAGCGCGCCCGCGCTGGTGTTGACCCAGTCATGGCTGTTGGATCGCGTACGGACATGGACCGACGCGGTCCTGGCGGTCGATACGCTGGACCTGTCCGGCGAGCCAGACGATGCCCCGGACGTGCCGGTGCACACCGAGCAGGCGTGCTACGTGATCTACACATCCGGCTCCACCGGCAAGCCCAAAGGCGCCGCCAATCGCCACATCGGCCTGGGCAATCGCCTGGCCTGGATGCAGCAGGCCTACGGCCTCCGCACAGACGACGTCGTGCTGCAGAAGACGCCCTTCAGCTTCGACGTCTCGGTGTGGGAGTTCTTCTGGCCGCTGATGACAGGCGCGCGGCTGGCGCTGGCCGGCGTGGGCGAGCATCGCGACGCCGAGCGGCTGATGGCACGCATTGTCGATCAAGGCGTCACGACGCTGCACTTCGTGCCCTCGATGCTGCACGCCTTCGTCTCGCACTGCGAATCGCAGGCGATCGTCGCGGTGCGGGATAGCGGTGCGCCCATGCTGGACACAGCCCGGCAGGTACTGCGCCGCGTCTTCTGCAGCGGCGAAGCGCTGCCCGCGGAGCTTTGCGCGCGCTTCCAGGCCCTGTTCCCGCAGACCGAGCTGCACAACCTCTACGGCCCGACCGAAGCGGCCATCGACGTCACCTTCTGGGATTGCGCGAACACCAGCGGCACCGGCGTGCCCATCGGCCGCCCGATCGCGGGCCTGCGCACGCATGTGCTCGACGCGAACCTGAACGAAGTCCCGCCCGGTGTAGCCGGAGAGTTGTACCTGGGCGGCACGGGCCTGGGCCGAGGCTACCTGAACCGGCCGGGCCTGACCGCCGACCGTTTCATCGCCGATCCTTTCGGCACAGGCCAGAGGCTTTATCGCAGTGGCGACCTGGCCCGTTGGAATCACGACGGCCAGCTCGAATACCTCGGCCGCCTGGACCACCAGGTCAAGCTGCGCGGGCAGCGCATCGAGTTGGGTGAAATCGAAGCGCAGCTCCAGTCGCTACCCGGCGTGCAGCAGGCGGCCGTACTGGCGCAAATGGGCGCGCCGTCGGACGCGGGCATTGCCGGCAATGCCGGTAATTCCAGCAGCGCCGCCGCCGGCGCCGTCAGCATGCGACTGGTCGCATACGTCACGCCAGCGGACCTGGACACCACCGCCTTACGGCAGACCATCGAGCGGAGCCTGCCTGCCTACATGGTGCCGACCGCCTTCATCCTGCTGGACAAGCTCCCGGTGACCGCCAACGGCAAGCTGGACCGCCGGGCGCTCCCCCAAGCCGAATTCACCGCCACGCACGCCTACGAACCCCCGCAGGGCCAGGCGGAAGAAACCCTGGCCGCCATCTGGCGCGAAGTCCTCGGCATCGACCCGATCGGTCGGCACGACAACTTCTTCGAAATCGGCGGCGATTCCATCCTGAGCCTGCAGATCGCGGCGCGGCTGCGGCAGGCGGGCTGGCGCATCACGCCGCGGCAGATGTTCGAACGCCAGAGCATCGCGGCCCTGGCGGAGGTGGCGGTGCGCCTGGGTGGGCAAGAGGAACGCATCCACCGGGGCGGCGCGGCCGGCCCGCTTGCCGGCGGCGCGTCCGTCGATGCCGCGGGTCAGGAAGACATCGCGGACGACACTGTCCCAGGTCAGGAGGTGCCACTGCTGCCCATCCAGGCGTCGTTCCTGGAGCAGCCGCTGGCCACGCATAACCACTGGAACCAGGCGGTCTTGCTGCGCAGCGATGCGGAGATCGACATCGCCGCGCTGCGCATCGCGCTCGCGGCCGTGGTGGCGCACCACGATGCGTTGCGGCTGCGCTACCGGCGCGATGCGGACGGCCGTTGGGCGCAACGGTACGTGCAAGCCGATGCACTGGATACGCAAGCGCATGACATGCTCTGGGACCTGAGCGCGCGCGATTCCGCTGAGATCGAAGCGCACTGCGCGCGGGCGCAAGCCAGCCTGGATATCGGCATCGGCCCGCTGCTGCGCGCCGTGCGCATAAGCGTGGCGGACGGGAGCTGGCGCCTGTTGCTGGTGGTCCACCATCTGGCCATCGACGGCGTGTCCTGGCGCATTCTGCTGGAAGACCTGCGGCTGGCCTACGAACAGGCGCTGCAGTTGACGTCCACGTCCACGTCCACGTCCACGTCCACGTCCACGCCGACGCCGACGCCGACGCCGACGCCGACGCCGACGGCCACGCCCACTCACACTCCCACGTTGGCGCCGACGCTGCCCGCGCGCACCGCCAGCTATGGCGCCTGGGCGCGCTATCTGCGCGGGCAAGCCGCCGCGCACGCGCCAGACGCGCAGTACTGGCTGGAGCAGCCAGCCGGCGATTTCCCGTCACCGGACCACACCGGCGGCGCCGCGCGCCTACGCGACCAACGACGCGTCGAGGTCAGCCTGACGCGCGAACAGACGCAGGCCCTGCTGCGGCAGGCGCCCGCCGCCTACCGAACGCAGGTCAACGACCTGTTGCTGGCCTCGCTCGCCTCGGCCCTGAGGCACTGGCACGGCGTGCGCGCGGTCCGCATCGACCTGGAAGGCCATGGCCGCGAAAGTGGAGCTGAGTCTCCCGCGCCGCCGCGCGATGCCGAACCACCGCATGGTGCCGAGTCGCCGCATGGTGCCGAATCGCCGCACGGTGCCGAATCGCCGCACGGCGACACCGTGACGCACGCTGACGCGCCCGACGTCTCGCGCACCGTGGGCTGGTTCACCAGCATCTACCCGGTCGTCCTGGACACGGACGGCGAACCGGAACAGCTGATCCGCCGCACCAAGGAACAACTGCGCGCCATTCCCCGCAACGGCATAGGCCATGGCGTCCTGAAACAATGGGGCGACCCATCCGTCCGCGACGCACTGGCAAATGCGCCCCAGGCCTCCATCCTCTTCAACTACCTGGGCCAGTTCGACGCCGGCGAAAGCAACGGCAGCGACTGGCGTATCGCGAACGAAAGCGCCGGACCGGGCCAACACGCCCAGGCGCCGATATCGCATCCCCTGACGATCAATGGCCGCGTGTACGGCGGACGGTTGTCGCTGGAATTGAGTTATCGCGGCGGGCAGTGGGCCGAAGCGAGCATGCGCGACCTGGCCGCCTGCTGGACACAGGCGCTGTCGGCCGTGATCGCGCATTGCACCAGCGGCGCGCAGGGCGTCACGCCTTCCGACTTCCCGCTGGCGCGGCTGACGCAGGCCGAACTGGACGCGCTGCCCATTCCCGCGCCGGTCAGCCACTGGCAGGACATCTACCCGGTCACGCCCATGCAGGCCGGCATGCTGTTCCATGCCGTCTATGAACGCGACGCCACCCCCGCCACTGCCACGTCCACCGCTATGGATACGGCGACGCCGACGGCCGCCGCCACATCGCCCGTCGCCACATCGGCCGCCGCCATCCCGGCGGTCGCTGCCAGCCAACCCTACATCAACCAGCTGCGCGTCGACGTGCGCGGCCTGGATGCAAGGCGCTTCCAGGCCGCCTGGGTAGCCGCCGTGGCCCGCCACGACGTGCTGCGGACAGGCTTCGTCACCGGCGCGGGCGAGCCCTTGCAATGGGTGGCCCGTCACGCCGAGCTTCCCTTCGAGTACGTCGCCCTGCATGGCGACGCGGACAAGGTTGCGACGCAACTGGGCGCCCTGGCAGCCGCCCAGCGGGCCACCGGATTCGACCTCGCGCGGCCGCCCTTGATGCGCTGCGTGCTGGTGCGCGTGAACGACGACCACGATCATTTGATCTGGACGCATCACCATCTGCTGCTGGACGGATGGAGCCTGTCCCAACTGCTCGCTGAAGTGCTCGGCGACTATGCCGGCAAGGCAGTGCCGCGCCCGGCCGGGCGGTACCGGGATTATCTGCGATGGCTGGCCATGCGTGACACCCAGGCCTCGCAAGCCTACTGGGCCGGCCAACTGCGCGACCTGGAAGCCCCGACCCTGCTGGCGGAGGCGATGTCCACCATGCCCGGCGCGCAGGCCGAGCTGGAAGATCACGGCGCCGCGAGCCGGTATGGCGCCTGGACGCTGAACCTGGACGACACCCAGTGCCAGACGCTGACGGAGTGCGCGCGCCGCGAACGCGTGACCATGAATACCCTGGTCCAGGCCGCCTGGTCCCTGGTGCTGAACCTGCATACCGGCCAGGATACGGTGGCGTTCGGCGCGACGACGTCCGGCCGTCCGGAGGACCTGCCGGGCGTGCAGCACGTGCTCGGCCTGTACATCAATACGCTGCCGGTCCTGGTGCACTTGCGCCCGACACAGACGGCGGGGGACTGGCTGCGCGAGCTTCAGGCGCGCAATGTCGCCGCCCGCGAGCATGAACAGACGCCCTTGTACGAGATCCAGCGCAGTGCCGGCCAAGGTGGCCAGGGCGGGCATGGTGGGCGGGGGCTGTTCGATACGCTGGTCGTCTTCGAGAACTATCCGGTGGACCAGGCGCTCAAGCAGCCCTTGCCCGACGGCGCGCGCTTCAGCGGCCTGGTTAACACGGAGCAGACCAGCTATCCATTGACGCTGGTCGTGACACAGCAGGGCGGCCTGGTCCTGAACTTCAGCTATGACCGAGCACGGTATGACGAAGGCACGGTCAAGGCCCTGGGCCGGCGTTTGATCCAGGCGCTATGGCGGTTGACGGCGATGGTCCGGCAGCCACTGGGCGCGCTGGGCCTGCTGGCGCCCGAGGATTTGGATAGGCTCCGGGCGTGGACCGACGGCGGGGGGCTGGACGATGCCCTGTCCGGATGGCGGGACCGGCCCGTCCACGCCGTGATCGCGGCGCAGGCGGCCCGCACGCCGGATGCGGTCGCGGTCAGCATGGCGGTGGAAGCGCAGGCCGGTGCTGCCGAGTGCAATCCTGGCGAGGCAGTGTCCGATAGGGACGCCGGCGCCGGCGCCGATGGCGATACGCTGACGCTGACCTACGCGGAGCTGGAGCGGCAGTCGAACCGGCTGGCGCGTCGACTCATGTCGCTGGGCGTCGGCCCGGAGCAGCGCGTGGCGATCGCCGCGCATCGACATCCGTCGCTGGTGGTGAGCCTGTTGGCGGTACTCAAGACCGGCGCGGCCTACGTGCCGCTGGATCCGGAGTATCCGGATGATCGTTTGGCCTACATGGTGCAGGACAGCGCGCCGGCGCTGGTGTTGACCCAGTCATGGCTGTTGGATCGCGTACGGACATGGACCGACGCGGTCCTGGCGGTCGACACGCTGGACCTGTCCGGCGAACCAGACGATGCCCCGGACGTGCCGGTGCACGCCGAGCAGACGTGCTACGTGATCTACACATCCGGCTCCACCGGCAAGCCCAAGGGCGCCACGAATCGCCACATCGGCCTGGGCAATCGCCTGGCCTGGATGCAGCGGGCCTACGGCCTCCGCACAGACGACGTCGTGCTGCAGAAGACACCCTTCAGCTTCGACGTCTCGGTATGGGAGTTCTTCTGGCCGCTGATGACGGGCGCGCGTCTGGCGCTGGCCGGCGTGGGCGAGCATCGCGACGCCGAGCGGCTGCTGGCACGCATTGTCGATCAAGGCGTCACGACGCTGCACTTCGTGCCCTCGATGCTGCACGCCTTCGTCTCGCACTGCGAATCATCGCCGGCCGGCGATGCGTCCATGCTGGACGCAGCCCGCCAGGTGCTGCGGCGCGTCTTCTGCAGCGGTGAAGCATTGCCCTCGGAGCTGTGCGCGCGATTCCAGGCCCTGTTTCCGACGACCGAGCTGCATAACCTTTACGGCCCGACGGAAGCGGCCATCGACGTCACCTTCTGGGATTGCGCGAACACCGGCGGCACCGGCGTACCCATCGGCCGCCCGATCGCCGGCCTGCGCACGCATGTGCTGGACGCGAACCTGAACGAAGTTCCCCCTGGTGTAGCCGGAGAGTTGTACCTGGGCGGCACGGGCCTGGGCCGAGGCTACCTGAACCGGCCGGGCCTGACCGCCGATCGCTTCATCGCCGATCCCTTCGGCACAGGCCAGAGGCTTTACCGCACGGGCGACCTGGCACGCTGGAACCACGAAGGCCAGCTCGAATACCTCGGCCGCCTGGACCATCAGGTCAAGCTGCGCGGCCAGCGCATCGAGCTGGGTGAAATCGAAGCGCAGCTGCAGGCGCTGCCCGGCGTGCAGCAGGCGGCGGTACTGGCGCAAACGGGCGCGCCATCGGACGCCTGCAATGCCGGCAATGCCGGTAATTCCAGCACCGCCGCCGGCGCCGCCAGCATGCGCCTGGTCGCGTACGTCACGCCAGCGGACCTGGACGCCACCGCACTACGGCAGGCCCTGGAACAGAACCTGCCTGCCTACATGGTCCCTTCCGCCTTCGTCCTGCTGGACAAGCTCCCGGTGACGGCCAACGGCAAGCTGGACCGCCGGGCGCTCCCCCAAGCCGAATTCACCGCTACGCAAGCCTACGAACCCCCGCAGGGCCAGGCGGAAGAAGCCCTGGCCGCCATCTGGCGCGAGGTCCTCGGCATCGACCCGATCGGTCGCCACGACAACTTCTTCGAAATCGGCGGCGATTCCATCTCCGTGATGCAGGTCTTCGCGCTGCTCCGGCAACGGCATGGCGTGGACGCGGGCGTCCGTGCACTGTTCGACGCCCCCAGCATCACCGCCCTGGCGCGCTCGCCGCAACTCCAGGCCCTGTGCGCGCCAGACACCGCGCGCGCCGACCTGGCGGCAATCGACTCCCTATTGAACGAACTGGAGATCTAGATACATGGCATACGATCCGCGCGAACTCGCCCAGCGCATCGCCAGGCTGGATGCCCAGCCGCGGGTGGAATTGCTGAGGCGCCTGGCGGAGCAGGGCGTCGACATCGCCACGTTGCCGATCGTGCCGTTTCCCTCGGTCGAACGCTATCCCCTGTCGTATGCCCAGCAGGGACTGTGGCTGACCTGGCGCCTGGACCCGCAATCGCCCGCCTACAACATGGCGGGCCTGCTGTCGCTGGAGGGACAACTGGATCACGCCGCACTGATGCAGGCCCTGGCCGATCTGGCCGGCCGCCATGCGGTGCTGCGTACGATCTTCGTCGAACATCACGACCAGCTCGGCCAACAGGTGCTGGAGACGTTGCCGGATACCTTCCTGCCGGCGCCCGGCGCGGCATCGTTCGACGTGTCCGGCCTGCTCGCTGAAGCACGCGAGGCGCAGGCGCGGCGCATTGCCGCCGAATTCGCCAACCAGCCCTTCGACCTGGCCGCCGCCCCGGCGTGGCGGATCGGGCTGATCCGCCTGGGTGCGCGCACGCATTGGCTGTCGATCGTGGTCCATCACATCCTGGCCGATGGCTGGTCGCAGGACGTCCTGCTGAAGGACCTGGCCAGTTGCTACGCCGCACGCGCGGCGGGTCAGGCGCCCGCGCTGGCGCCGCTGCCCATCCAGTTTGGCGACTATGCCCTGTGGCAACGCGAGTGGTATGCGGCCAGCCGCCTGCCGGCACAGCTGGAATACTGGAAGTCGGTGCTCGATCCGGCGCCCGAGACGCTGCGGCTGCCCTTGGACCGCCCGCGGCCGCGGCATCGCGATGGCGTGGCCGCGGCCTGCCGTTTCGCGCTGGCGCCCGAGACCGTCGCCGCGCTGCGCCGCCATGCGCGCGAGGCCGGTGCCTCGCTCTACATGTGCATGCTGGCCCTGCTGAAGCTGACGCTGTCGCGCTATTGCGGCCAGGACGATATCGCGGTCGGTTCGCCGGTTGCCGACCGCACGCGCGCGGAAACGCATGGGTTGATCGGGTACCTGACCAATATGACGGTCTTGCGCACCCGCGTGGACACGCGGCGTGACTTCCGCGCCTTGCTGGCGGCGGTGCGGACCACGGTCCTGGATGCGCAGGCCAACCAGGATTGCCCGTACGACCTGCTGGTGTCGGAGCTGGGCGTGCCGCGCGGCGCGGGGATCAATCCCTTGTTCCAGGTCAAGTGCACCGAGCAGGCGTCGCTGAGCGCCATGGCGCACGGCCGCCTTGGCGATCTGGTGCTGCGCGGCGTGCCGGCCGCCACCGAGCATGCGCATTTCGATCTGAGCCTGGACTATACGGTGGACGGCGAGCGCGTCGAATGCGCGCTGATCCATGCCACCGATGTCTGGGATGCCGCCACCGTGGCGGCGTTCGCCGATACGCTGTCGGCCTGCGCCGACGCGGTGGCCGCCGATCCCGGCCAGCCGCTGTCCATGCTGGCGCGGACCGATGCCAGGCCGGGCATCGCCGGCGAGCAGGCAGTCCATGCCGACAGCGACGTGCTGGCGCTTTGGGATCGCCAGGTGGCATCGCATGGCGACCGCATCGCCGTGCGCGCGGAGGACCGGGCCATCAGCTATCGCGACCTGGACGTCGCGGCGGGGCGCTTGAGCGGCCTGCTGGCCGCCGCCGGGGCGGCGCGCGAATCGCGCGTGGGCCTGCACGCCGGGCGCGGCTGCGAATTCGTCATCGGCCTGCTGGCCATCCTGAAAGCCGGCGCGGCATGCGTGCCGATGGATCCCGACCTGCCGGCGGAACGCCTGGCGCATCTCCTGCGCGATAGCGGCGCACAAGTCGTGTTGAGCGATGCGGACGGGGCGCGCGCGCCGGACTGGCTGGGCGACGTCCCACGCATCGGCCTGCGGGCGGATGCCCAGCCCGGCGCGCACCCGGGCATGGCCGCGCCGGTGCACCCGGCGCAGGCCGCCTATCTGATCTATACGTCCGGCTCCACGGGCACCCCCAAGGGCGTTGTCGTCAGCCGCGGCGCCCTCAACAACTACGTGCACGGCGTGCTCGCGCGGCTGGCCTTGCCGGACGACGCCGACAGCATGGCCATGGTGTCGACGGTCGCCGCCGACCTGGGCCACACGGTGCTGTTCGGCGCGCTCTGCGCCGGCCGCACGCTGCACATGATTTCCGCCGCGCGGGCGTTCGATCCAGACGGCTTCGCCGCCTATATGGCGGAGCACCGCGTCGGTGTCCTGAAAATCGTTCCCGGCCATCTGCAGGCCTTGCTGCAATCCGCGCGCGCCGCCGACGTCCTGCCGCGCCATGCGTTGGTGTTGGGTGGCGAGGCGACGAGCTGGCCGCTGTACGACCGCATCGCCGGCCTGGCGCCGGATTGCCGGGTCTTCAATCACTATGGACCGACCGAGACCACGGTCGGCGTCCTGACGCTGGCCGTCGCGCCGGATGCGCCGCGGCAGGGGGACACCGTCCCCGTCGGCCGCCCCTTGCCGAACATGTCCGCATGGGTCCTGGACGGAAACCTGGATCCCGTGCCGCCCGGCGCGGAAGGGGAGTTGTACATCTCCGGCCCGGCCGTCGCGCGCGGCTACCAAGGGCGGCCGGGGCAGACGGCGGAGCGTTTCCTTGCTTGCCCGCATGACCCCGCGCAACGCATGTACCGCACCGGCGATCGCGTCAGGGTCCTGCGGGATGGCAACCTGGCCTTCCTGGGCCGCGCCGACGATCAGGTGAAAGTGCGCGGCTATCGTGTCGAGCCCGCGGAAGTGGCGGCGGTGTTGCGCACCATCGAGTGCGTGGGCGACGCCGCGGTCGTCCCGCGCGCGGAAGCCGACGGACGCTTGCAGCTGCATGCCTATGTGACGCCGGCCGGACGCGCCGCCCCGGCAGCGAAAGACGGCCCGGATGGGGAAGGCAACCCGGATGCGGAAGCCGGCCCGGGTGCGGAAGCCCGCCTGGACGCGGCCGCGCTGCGTTCCCGCGCGGCGGCGCTGCTGCCGGACTACATGGTGCCTGCGACTTTCACCGTCATCCTCGCCTTGCCGCGCACCGCCAATGGCAAGCTGGATCGACGAGCCCTGCCTGAACCCAGGCGGGCCGACGCCACGCCTGACGACGCGCCGGTCGGGCCGGTGGAAGAAACCCTGGCCGGGATCTGGGCCGAGGTCCTGGGCGTGCCGCGCGTGGGCCGCCAGGACAACTTCTTCGAACTGGGTGGCGACTCCATCCTCAGCCTCAAAGTGATGGCGCGCGCGCGGCGCAAGAACCTGCGCATCGCGCCGCGCTTGATCTTCGATCACCAGACCTTGCAGGCCCTGGCGGCGGCGATCGCCGCCGCTGGTCCGCGCGATGCGCCGGCAGCGGCCGACGACGCCAAACCGGCCGCACCGCCGCGGCAGCAGCCGCTGATGTCCCATGCGCAGCAGCGGCAATGGTTTCTCTGGCGCATGGATCCGGCAAGCTCGGCGTATCACGTCAGCGGCGCCATGCGCTTGCGCGGGACGCTGGACCTGCCAGCAGTCTCGCGCGCTTTCGATGCGCTGGCGGCCCGCCACGCCGGCCTGCGCACACGCTATCGGCCGACGTCCGACGGCCTGGCCTTGCCGGAGGTTCTCGAATCCGCGCCAGTTATCCTCCGCGAATGCGACCTGCGGCCCGAACCGCCCGACATGCGGGAGTCGCGGGCGCGCGAAGTAGCCCAGGCGTGGATCGCCGAGCCCTTCGACCTGGAAACAGGCCCCTTGCTGCGGGTGGGACTGATCACGCTGGATGATCGGGAACATGTGCTGTTGATCGCGATGCACCACATCGTGTCGGACGGCTGGTCGATGCAGATCCTGGTCGACGAGTTTTCCTCGCTTTATCGTGCCTGCGCCCAGGGCCAGGCGCCGGTCCTGCCGGACATACCCGGAGACTACCAAGACTACGCGACGCGACAGCGCGCATGGCTGGAGCAGGGCGAAGGCCGGCGGCAACTGGCCTACTGGATGGACGCGCTGGCCGGCGAACAGCCGGTGCTGCATCTGCCCGTCGACGCACCGCGCCGCGCGGACGGCGTCTATCGCGCGAGCAGCCACGGTTTCGACCTGCCACCGACGCTGGCGCAGGCGCTGCGGCTGGCGGCGCGGGAGCGCGACGCCACGGTCTACGTGCTGCTGCTGGCCGCCTTCCAGGCGCTGCTGCACCGCTATTGCGGCGAAACCGACATTCGCGTGGGCGTCCCCATCGCCAACCGGCACCGCGAAGGCACCGAGGCCATCATCGGCTTCTTCGTCAACACGCAGGTGATGCGCGCGACGATCACGCCGGCCACCACCCTGGATCAGCTCGCCGCGGCGACCCGCGACGCGGCGCGCCAGGCGCAGGCGCACCAGGACCTGCCGTTCGAGCACCTGGTCGACGCCTTGCAGCCGGACCGGGCGGTGGGCCAGACGCCGCTGTTCCAGGTCATGTTCAATCACCAGCGGCCCGACTATGGCGCGCTGCGCGCGCTGCCCGGGCTGGAAATCGCCGACTATCCCATCGGCGGGCAGGCCGCGCAGTTCGAGCTGACGTGCAATACCGCCGAGCTGCCGGATGGCCGCATCGCCGTCAACCTCGTTCATGCCAGCGAGCTGTTCGACCCGCGCACCATCGATCAACTGGGGCGGCATTATGTGGCGCTGCTCGAGCAGATGACGCGGGATGCCCACGTCCGTGTGGCGCGCGCGCCCTTGAACGCCGATGCCGAACTTCGGCAACTGGCGCGCTGGGGCGGCCGGCGTGGGGAAGCCGCGGGTCCGGATGCGATGCCGTCGGGCATCCATCGCCATTTCGAGGCGGCCGTGCGCCGCCATCCGCATGCGCCCGCGCTGGCCTGCGGCGATGACGTCCTGGATTATGCGACGCTGAATGCACGCGCCAATCGACTCGCGCATCGGTTGATCGCCGCGGGCGTCGGCCCGGAAGTCCGCGTCGGCCTGGCGGCGCAGCGTTCCGCCGGCATGGTGGTGGCCATGCTGGCCATCCTGAAAGCCGGCGGGGCCTATGTCCCGCTGGACCCCGACTATCCGGAAGAACGGTTGCGCTATACCGCGCGCGACAGCGGCATGACGCATCTGATGCTGCAGGCGGAGCTGGCGCCGGGAATGGCATGGCTGGCGGACGCCATGCCGGCGGGCGCGCAGGTGGTGCGCTTCGACCGGACTGGCGCGGACGCGCGCGCCATGGGCGCGGCGGATGACGCCGCCATCGATGACCCGGACGTCGTCGTCGACGACGCCAATCTTGCCTACGTCATCTACACGTCGGGCTCCACCGGCCGTCCCAAGGGCGCGCAGCTGTGCCACGGCCAGGTGCGCCGGCTGCTGTCGGCCACCGAACCGTGGTTCGGCTTCGGCCCGGGCGACGTCTGGACGCTATTCCACTCCTACGCCTTCGACTTCTCCGTATGGGAGATATTCGGCGCCCTGTGCACCGGCGGCAAGCTGGTCGTCGTGCCGCACGACGTCAGCCGCTCGCCCGACGAATTCCTCGAACTGCTGCGCGCGCAAGGCGTGACCGTCCTCAACCAGACGCCTTCGGCGTTCCAGCAGCTGATGCGGGCGCCAGGGCTGCACGGCCGCGCCGACGGCCATGGCCTGGCGCTGCGCGTGGTGATCTTCGGCGGCGAGGCGCTGGAGCCGCGCGCCTTGCTGCCATGGATGTCCGCTTTCGGCGACCAGTCGCCCCGGCTGGTCAACATGTACGGCATTACCGAGACCACGGTGCACGTCACGTATCGGCCGATCACGCTGGCCGATGCGGATACCGGCAGCAGCCCCATCGGGATAGGCATTCCGGACCTGGGCCTGTTCGTACTGGATGCGGAAATGGCGCCGGCACCCATCGGCGTGCCGGGTGAACTTCATGTCAGTGGCGCCGGTCTGGCGCGCGGCTACTTGGACCGTCCGGGCCTGACGGCGGAACGCTTCGTCGCGCATCCCGACGGCAAGGGCGAGCGGCTGTATCGCACCGGCGACATGGCGCGCTGGACGCACGACGGCCAGCTGGAATACCTGGGCCGGCTGGACCAACAGGTGAAAATCCGTGGCTTTCGTATCGAACTGGGCGAGATCGAAGCTCGGTTGCTGGCGCAACCCGGCGTCAGGCAGGCCGCGGTGCTGGCGCAAGCCGGCGCGGAAGGCCAGGGCAGGGACCATGCGCGGCTGGTTGCGTATGTGACGCCGGCGAACCTGGACCCCGCCATGCTGCGCCAGGCATTGGAGCGCGGCCTGCCGGCATACATGGTGCCGGCCGCGATCGTCGCGCTGGACACCTTGCCCATCACGGCCAACGGCAAGCTGGATCGCAAGGCGCTGCCCCAGGCACGCTTCGAGTCCGGCCAGGAACACGAGGCGCCGCGAGGGCCGGTGGAGGAAGCCCTTGCCGAAACCTGGTGCAAGGTGCTGGGCATCGACCGGCTTGGTCGGCACGACAACTTCTTCGAAATCGGCGGCGATTCGATTCTGAGCCTGCAGATCGTGGCGCGGCTGCGGCAGAAGGGCTGGCGCATCACGCCGCGGCAGATGTTCGAACGCCAGAGCATCGCGGCCCTGGCGGAACTGGCGGTGCGGCTGGGCGGGCAGGAGGAACGCATCCATCGGCGCGGCGCGGCCGGCCCGCTTGCCGACGGCGCGTCCGTTGATTCTGCCGGCCAGGAAGACATCGCGGACGACACCGCCCCAGGTCAGGAGGTGCCACTGCTGCCCATCCAGGCTTCGTTCCTGGAACAGCCGCTGGCCACGCATAATCACTGGAACCAGGCGGTCTTGCTGCGCAGCGATGCGGAGATCGACATCGCCGCGCTGCGCATCGCGCTCGCGGCCGTGGTGGCGCACCACGATGCGTTGCGGCTGCGCTACCGGCGCGATGCGGACGGCCGTTGGGCGCAACGGTACGTGCAAGCCGATGCACTGGATACGCAAGCGCATGACATGCTCTGGGACCTGAGCGCGCGCGACGCCGCTGAGATCGAAGCGCACTGCGCGCGGGCGCAGGCCAGCCTGGATATCGGCAACGGCCCGCTGCTGCGCGCCGTGCGCATAAGCGTGGCGGACGGGAGCTGGCGCCTGTTGCTGGTGGTCCACCATCTGGCCATCGATGGCGTGTCCTGGCGCATTCTGCTGGAAGACCTGCGGCTGGCCTACGAACAGGCGCTGCAGTTGACGTCCACGTCCACGTCCACGCCGACGCCGACGGCCACGCCCACTCCCACTCCCACGTTGGCGCCGACACTGCCCGCGCGCACCGCCAGCTATGGCGCCTGGGCGCGCTATCTGCGCGGGCAAGCCGCCGCGCACGCGCCCGACGCGCAGTACTGGCTGGAGCAGCCAGCCGGCGATTTCCCGTCACCGGACCACACCGGCGGCGCCGCGCGCCTACGCGACCAACGACGCGTCGAGATCAGCCTGACGCGCGAACAGACGCAGGCCCTGCTGCGGCAGGCGCCCGCCGCCTACCGAACGCAGGTCAACGACCTGTTGCTGGCCTCGCTCGCCTCCGCCCTGAGGCACTGGCGCGGCGTGCGCGCGGTCCGCATCGACCTGGAAGGCCATGGCCGCGAAAGCGGAGCTGAGTCTCCCGCGCCGCCGCGCGATGCCGAACCACCGCATGGTGCCGAGTCGCCGCACGGTGCCGAATCGCCGCACGACGACACCGTGACGCACGCTGACGCGCCCGACGTCTCGCGCACGGTGGGCTGGTTTACCAGCATCTACCCGGTCGTCCTGGACACGGACGGCGAACCGGAACAGCTGATCCGCCGCACCAAGGAACAACTGCGCGCCATTCCCCGCAACGGCATAGGCCATGGCGTCCTGAAACAATGGGGCGACCCATCCGTCCGCGACGCACTGGCAAATGCGCCCCAGGCCTCCATCCTCTTCAACTACCTGGGCCAGTTCGACGCCGGCGTCGGCACGGGCGGCGACTGGCGTGTCGCCGCCGAAGACGTAGGCGCCGGCCAACTGGACAGCGCATCCTTGTCACACGCGCTGGCTATCAACGGCCGCGTCTATGACGGCCGCCTGACGCTGGACCTGGGCTATAGCGGCGGGCAGTGGGCCGAAGCGACCATGCGCGACCTGGCCGCCTGCTGGACACAGGCGCTGTCGGCCGTGATCGCGCATTGCACCAGCGGCGCGCAGGGCGTCACGCCTTCCGATTTCCCGCTGGCGCGGCTGACGCAGGCCGAACTGGACGCGCTGCCCATTCCCGCGCCGGTCACCCAATGGCAGGACATCTACCCGGTCACGCCCATGCAGGCCGGCATGCTGTTCCATGCCGTCTATGAACGCGACGCCACCACCGCCACTGCCACGTCCACCGCTATGGATACGGCGACGCCGACGGCCGCCGCCACATCGCCCGTCGCCACATCGGCCGCCGCCATCCCGGCGGTCGCTGCCAGCCAACCCTACATCAACCAGCTGCGCGTCGACGTGCGCGGCCTGGATGCAAGGCGCTTCCAGTCCGCCTGGGAAGCCGCCGTGGCCCGCCACGACGTGCTGCGCACCGGCTTCATCGCCAGGGCCGGCGCGCCCTTGCAATGGGTCGCCCGCCAGGCCCGGCTGCCATTCGAACAGGTGACACTGCGCGGCGCCAACGACGTGGCCGCGCAACTCGACGCCTTGGCCGCCGCCCAACGCGCGGCCGGCTTCGACCTCGCGAGCCCGCCCTTGATGCGTTGCATGCTGGTGCGCGTGAACGACGGCACGCACCATTTCATCTGGACCCACCATCATCTGCTGCTGGACGGATGGAGCACCTCCCGACTGTTGGGAGAAGTGCTGAGCGAGTACGCGGGGAGGGCGGTCGCGCGTGCCGCGGGACGCTACAAGGACTATCTGCACTGGCTTTCCACCCGCGACGCAAAGGCCACCGAGGTCTACTGGACCGGACAATTGCGCCAGCTGGAAGCGCCGACCTTGCTGGCCGAAGCCCACGCGCCTGGCCATGCATCCGCCGCGCGGGTCGCGCCGGACATGCGGCCGGACCAGGACCGATACGGCAGCTGGAGCCTGGACCTGGACCAGGCAACGACCCAATCGCTGGTCGCCTGCGCGCGGCGCGAGCGCGTCACGCTCAATACGCTGGTGCAGGCCGCCTGGTCGCTGGTGTTGAGCCTGCACACCGGCCAGGACACGGTGGCGTTCGGCGCGACGACGTCGGGCCGCCCGGACGATCTGGCGGGGGCACAGCACGTGCTCGGCCTGTACATCAACACGCTGCCCGTCCTGGTGCATCTGCGCCCGACGCGGACAGTCGGAGACTGGCTGCGCGAGCTCCAGGCGGGCAACATAGCCGCTCGCGAATACGAGCATACGCCGCTCTATGCAATACAGCGCTGGGCGGGCCAGGGCGGACAGGCCTTGTTCGACACGCTGCTGGTGTTCGAAAACTATCCGGTCGACGAGGCGTTGGCCCAACCCTTGCCCGGCGACGTACGGTTCAGCGGACTCGCCACGACGGAGCAGACCAGCTATCCGTTGACGGTGGTCGTTTCGCATCGGGACCACCTGTATCTGCGACTGGGTCACGACCGGCTGTCGTACGGCGATGCGGAAGCGGAAATGCTGGGGCGTCGCCTGTTGCGGACGCTGTCGCTGTTGGCGTCCGATGGCGATGCGGGCCTGGGAACGCTGGGCTTGCTGGCGGACCAGGAATGCGATGCGCTGCGGTCGTGGACGGTCGGCGGATCGCTCGTCGATGCCCTGGCAAAATGGCGGGACCAGCCTGTCCACGCCGTGATCGCGGCGCAGGCGGCCCGCACGCCGGGTGCGGTCGCGGTAAGCATGGCGGTGACGGCGCAGGCCGGCGCAGGCGCTGAGGTCGCCGGTGGTGCCACCGGCGCCGATGGCGTCGTCACGTTGACCCTGACCTACGCGGAACTGGAACGGCAGTCGAACCGGCTGGCGCATCGGCTGATATCGCTGGGCGTCGGCCCCGAGCAGCGCGTGGCGATCGCCGCGCATCGACATCCGTCGCTGGTGGTGAGCCTGTTGGCGGTACTCAAGACCGGCGCGGCCTACGTGCCGCTGGATCCGGAATATCCGGATGATCGGCTGGCCTACATGGTGCAGGACAGCGCGCCCGCGCTGGTGTTGACGCAATCGTGGCTGTCGGATCGCGTACGGACATGGACCGACGCGCTCCTGGAGGTCGACACGCTGGACCTGTCCGGCGAACCAGACGATGCCCCGGACGTGCCGGTGCACGCCGAGCAGACGTGCTACGTGATCTACACATCCGGCTCCACCGGCAGGCCCAAAGGCGCCGCCAATCGCCACATCGGCCTGGGCAATCGCCTGGCCTGGATGCAGCAGGCCTACGGCCTCGGCACCGACGACGTCGTGCTGCAGAAGACACCCTTCAGCTTCGACGTCTCGGTATGGGAGTTCTTCTGGCCGCTGATGACGGGCGCGCGTCTGGCGCTGGCCGGCGTGGGCGAGCATCGCGACGCCGAGCGGCTGCTGGCGCGCATCGTCGATCATGGCGTCACGACGCTGCACTTCGTGCCCTCGATGCTGCACGCCTTCGTGTCGCACTGCGAATCATCGCCGGCCGGCGATGCGTCCATGCTCGACGCAGCCCGGCAGGTACTGCGCCGCGTCTTCTGCAGCGGTGAAGCATTGCCCGCGGAACTGTGCGCGCGCTTCCAGGCCCTGTTTCCGACGACCGAGCTGCATAACCTTTACGGCCCGACCGAAGCGGCCATCGACGTCACCTTCTGGGATTGCGCGAACACCAGCGGCACCGGCGTGCCCATCGGCCGCGCGATCGCGGGCCTGCGCACGCATGTCCTGGACGCGAACCTGAACGAAGTCCCGCCCGGCGTAGCGGGAGAGTTGTACCTGGGCGGGACAGGCCTGGGCCGAGGCTACCTGAACCGGCCGAGCCTGACCGCCGATCGCTTCATCGCCGATCCCTTCGGCACAGGCCAGAGGCTTTATCGCACAGGCGACCTGGCCCGTTGGAATCACGACGGCCAGCTCGAATACCTCGGCCGCCTGGACCATCAGGTCAAGCTGCGCGGCCAGCGTATCGAGCTGGGTGAAATCGAAGCGCAGCTGCAGGCGCTGCCCGGCGTGCAGCAGGCGGCGGTACTGGCGCAAACGGGCGCGCCATCGGACGCCTGCAATGCCGGCAATGCCGGTAATTCCAGCACCGCCGCCGGCGCCGCCAGCATGCGCCTGGTCGCGTACGTCACGCCAGCGGACCTGGACGCCACCGCACTACGGCAGGCCCTGGAACAGAACCTGCCTGCCTACATGGTCCCTTCCGCCTTCGTCCTGCTGGACAAGCTCCCGGTGACGGCCAACGGCAAGCTGGACCGCCGGGCGCTCCCCCAAGCCGAATTCACCGCTACGCAAGCCTACGAACCCCCGCAGGGCCAGGCGGAAGAAGCCCTGGCCGCCATCTGGCGCGAGGTCCTCGGCATCGACCCGATCGGTCGCCACGACAACTACTTCGAAGTCGGCGGCGATTCCATCCTGAGCATCCAGATCGTCGCGCGAGCACGGCAGGCCGGTCTGCGGCTCACCCCCCGGCAGGTATTCGAGCACCAGACCATCGCCGAACTGGCGAATGACGCCCAGCCCGTCTCCGCGCACGACCCCGCCGCGCCACGACCACAGGCAGCGGACGCGCCGGTGGCCGGCAGCGACATCGAAGACGTCCATTCCCTTTCGCCGACGCAGGAAGGCATGCTCTTCCACTCGATCGAGGCAAACGGCAAAGCCCTTTACGTGAACCAGATCAGCGTCCGCATGCACGGCGCCGACGCGCAGCGCCTGGCCGACGCATGGGCGGCGATGGTGGCGCGCCATCCCACCTTGCGCACGTCCTTCCTGTGGCAAGCCGGCATGGACCGTCCCTTGCAGATCGTCCATCGCGAGGTCGACCCCAACGTCCGTGTCCTCGATTGGCGCGGCCGCCCGGATCTGGCGGAGCAACTGGCCGTCCACGCGGCGGCCGAAGCGCAAGCCATCGATCTCGCGCGCGCGCCGCTATCCCGCCTGGCCTTGATCCGCCTGGACGCCGACACCCATCAGCTGATCTGGACGCACCATCACCTGCTGCTGGACGGCTGGAGCGCGTCGCGCCTGATGGGCGAGTGGCTGCGTGCCTACGGGGGCGATGCGCTGCCGCCCGCCGGCCCCGCCTATGGTCGCTACGTGCGTTGGCTGGCGGGCCAGGATCGCCAGGCCAGCGAGCGTTTCTGGCAGCAGGCGCTGCGGTCGCTGGATGGGCCGACCCTGCTGGCGCAGTGCCCCGGCGCTCGCCAGCAACCGGGCGCGGAAGGCTATGCGCGCATCTACACCCGCCTGGACGCGGCGCGCACCGCCGGCCTGCGGCGGTTTGCCCAGTCCCAGCGGGTCACGCTGAATACGGTGATTCAGGCAGCCTGGGGCCTGCTGTTGCAGCGCTGCGCAGGCAAGGACACGGTCGTGTTCGGCGCCACGGTATCGGGGCGTCCCGCCGCCCTGGACGGCGTGGAAGATATCCTGGGCCTGTTCATCAACACCATCCCGGTGCCCGTCCGCGCGGCGCCGTCGCGGACGGTGGGCGACTTCCTGCGCGACCTGCAGGCGGAAAACCTGCGGCTGCGCGAACACGAACATGCCGGGCTGGCGGACATCCAGCGCTGGGCCGGGTCTTCCGGCCGGCCCCTGTTCGACAGCATCATCGTGTTCGAGAACTATCCCGTCGATCGCACCCTGAAGGACCGCGAGCGCTACGGACTGCGCTTCGAGGACAGCCAGGGCGGCGGCCTGACCGGCTACGTCATGGATATCCAGGTCGTCGCCACCGACGAGATCGAACTGGAGTACTGCTACGCCACGGCGCAGCTGCCCGAGGCCATGGTGTTCGACCTGCGGCGCCAGATGGAACATCTGCTGCGCGAGATCGAGCGCGATGCGCGGGCGCCCGTGGGCAGCCTGGGCTGGCTGGACGAAGCAGCGCTGGAGCAGCTGCGGATCTGGGGCCGCGACGCCGGCCAGCCGCCCGCCGGCGAACGGGGCCATGTCCATGAACTGATCGCCGCGCATGCGCGGCGGCAACCGGACGCCCTGGCCGTGGTCATGGATGACGACGCATACACCTATGCCGCCCTGGACGCGGCGGCCAACCGCCTGGCGCATCGCCTGGTGCGCGCGGGCATCGGCCCCGAAGTCCGTGTCGGCGTGGCGATGCCGCGTTCGCTCGATACCGTGGTGGCTTTCCTGACGGTGCTCAAGGCGGGAGGTACGTACGTCCCGATGGACCTGGATCATCCGGAGGACCGACTGGCCTATATCGCCCGCGACAGCGGTATGGCGCTGCTGCTGACGGCGGCATCCGCGCCGGCCCACCTGTCGCGCATCGGCGTGCCGGTGCTGGCCTGCGACGCCGCGGCTGCCACCGGCCAGCCATCCACCCCACCGCGCGTGCGCCTGTCGCCGGACAACCTTGCCTACATCATTTACACGTCCGGCTCCACCGGCAAGCCCAAGGGCGTGGCGGTCAGCCACGGTCCGCTCGCCATGCACTGCCAGGCCACGGCGCGCATCTATGGCATGACGCCGGATTCGCGCGAGCTGCTGTTCATGTCGTTCTCGTTCGACGGCGCGCATGAGCGATGGCTGACGGCGTTGACGACCGGCGCGCGCCTGGCGGTGCGCGGCCAGGATCTTTGGACGGCGCAGGAATCGCTGGAGGCCTTGCGCCGATACGGCATCACCAATGCGGCCTTCCCGCCCGCCTATCTGGCGCAGATGGCGGAACATGCCGCAGTGCATGGCAACGCGCCGCCGATGGACCTGTACGTGTTCGGCGGCGAGGCGATGCCGCGCGCGGTCTACGAGCGGGTGCGCACGCACCTGCCGGCGCGCAGCTATATCAACGGCTATGGTCCCACCGAGACCGTGGTAACGCCCCTGATCTGGAAGACGCCGGCCGACGCGGGCTTCGATTGCGCCTATGCGCCCATCGGCAAGACGGTGGGCGAGCGGCAGCTGTATGTGCTGGACGCGGACCTGCGGCCGGTGCCGGTCGGGCACGTCGGCGAGCTGTATATCGGCGGCTACGGTGTCGCGCGCGGCTATCTGGGGCGCATGGCGCTGACGGCGGAAAGCTTTGTCGCCGATCCGTTCGGAGAGCCGGGCGCGCGCATGTATCGCAGCGGGGATATGGTGCGGTGGCTGCCGGATGGCAATGTGGAGTACATCGGCCGGCGCGACAACCAGGTGAAGATCCGCGGATTCCGCATCGAACTGGGCGAAGTGGAATCGCGCATCCTGGCGCTGCCAGGCGTGGAAGAGGCCGCCGTCGTGGTGCACCAGGGACCGTCCGGGACGCAATTGGCCGCCTACGTCGGCGCGGGACAGCAGAGCACCGGCAACCCCGGCGCCCATGCCCTGGCGGCCCGCCTGCGCACGCAGCTCGCCGCGCGGTTGCCGGACTACATGGTTCCGGCATCCATCACGGTGCTGCCCAGACTGCCGCGCCTGATCAGCGGCAAGCTGGACCGTCAGGCCTTGCCCGCGCCCAGCGCGTCGGCGCAGCGGGAGTTCGTGGCGCCGTCCACCGACGCGGCGCGCCAGCTTGCCGCCATCTGGGAAAACGTGCTGGACGTCCCCCGCGTGGGACAGACCGACAACTTCTTCGAGCTGGGCGGCGATTCGCTGCTGAGCCTCAAGATGTTGAGCCGCGTACGCGCGCTTGCGCATCCGGACCTGTCGTTCACGCTGCGCGACCTGATGCGCCAGCCCACCATCGCCGGCCTGCTGGGCCTGGAGGCTATCCAGCCCCCGGCGCCGATTCCGCTGAACGGCGGGCAGGGCGCGCGCGCGCCCTTGTTCTGCGTGCATGCGGGCATGGGCACGCTCTACGACTACCAGCCGCTGGCCAGGGCGTTCGACGGCATCCAGCCGGTATACGGCCTGCCATGCCGCATGCTGCTGGACGGCGCCCACCTGGACCATTCCCTGTCGCAGATGGCCGACGACTATTGCGCCATGGTGGCGGCGGCCCAGCCGCAAGGAGCCATCCACCTGCTGGGATGGTCGCTGGGCGGCACGCTGGCGGCGATGATGACGCAACGCCTGGAAGCGCAAGGCCGCGCGGTCGCCTTCCTGGGCCTGGTGGATCCCTACATCAGCGGACTGGAGCGGGATCCCCTGCGCGACTGGCGCGAGGACCTGCCGGCCTATGCGCGGCTGATGGTGCCCGATATTCCGCCCGACCGCATCGCCGCCGCCAGCCTGGCCGACGGGGCTGAACCGACGCTGGAAGCAGTCGAATCACGCTTGCGCGATCTGCTGGATGGCTCGACCGCCGGCCAGGCGGCCTTGGGCGCGCAGGAGCTTGCCCGCATCTTCCTGGTGGCGCGCCGGCTGCAGGCGCTGTCGCTGGAGGCCGGTCCCGTCGGCAAGGTGCGCGCGCGTCCATGGTGCTGGTGGCGCGCGGACCGCGACCCGGTGCAACGATGGACCCTGTCCGCGCAGCTGGGCCACGCGACCGGCGTGGTCCATCGCACGGTGAACGCGGATCACTATGCCATCATCCGCGCCGCCGAACTGCGCGAGCAGCTGGGCATCGCGCTGGCGATGGCGTGCGACACCGGCGATGCCGCCGACGCGGCCGCCGAAGCCGCGCTTGCGGAGGAGGATACATAGCTGGCGGTGGATGGATGACCGGCCGGCGCCGGAAAGCCGCTTTTCCGCCGCGGGGGGGAAAGCGGCGGACTGGCGCTAAATTAGCGGCGGACTAGCGGGCCGCGGCCGGCGCGAACGCGCCGGCCAGCCACGCCGCGATATCGCGGCGTACCTGCATGGCTTCGGAAACGATGTTCCCCAGCCGCGCGAAATCGTGCACCATGCCCGGATACACCACGCAGTCGGCGCGTACGCCAGCGTCGCGCAGGCGTTGTCCGTAGGCCAGGCCTTCGTCGGTCAGCATGTCGCATTCGGCCAGGACGATATGGGCTGGCGCCAGCCCCGACAGGTCCTGGCATTCCAGGGGCGCGAAGCGCCAGTCGCGCGGGTTGCCGGCATCACCCAGATAATGCCGGTACATCCAGCGCAGCGTTTCCGCCTCCAGCAGATAGCCGGTGGCATAGCGGCGGCGCGTGTCGAAATCCTCGTCGGCGCTGGTGCAGGGATAGAGCAGCACCTGCGCCGTGGGCGGCGCCAGGCCCGCATCGCGCGATGCGATCGCCAGTCCGGTGGCCAGCGTGGCCCCCGCGCTATCGCCGCACACGGCCACGCGCGACGCATCGCATCCCAATGCCGCGGCGTTGCCGAGCGCCCATCGATAGGCATCCCAGGCGTCTTCCACCGCGGCGGGAAAGCGATGTTCCGGCGCCAGCCGGTAATCCACCGCCAGCACCGCGCACGGCGTCAGCGCCGCCAGGTCGCGGCACAGGGAATCATGCGATTCCAGGCCGCCGATACAGTAACCGCCGCCGTGGAAGAACAGCAGCAGCGGCAAGGCGCCGCCGCCGGCCGGCAGGTACAGCCGCATCGGCAGCCGGCCGCCGTCCCGCCTCGCCGTGTTCAACAAGCGGGTGTCGACCCGTGGCGACCCGGGCGTATCCAGCATGGGCGTGGCGGCGTCGTAGTCCGCCCGCGCCTGGGCCGGCGTGCACGTGTGCATGGGGCGGCCCCCGCCCGCCGCCACCATTTCCAGGAAGGCCGCCAGGTCGGGCTGCAGCATGCTCACGCTACCAGCTGTACGACAAGGTGCCGACGAACGTGCGCTCCTGCCCGTAGCGGCAGTTCAGCGTGTTGTTGCGGCATACGATGGTCTCCTTGTTGAACAGGTTGATGACGTTCAGCCCCAGCCGCCAGCCGCGGATCTCGTAGTGCAGGCCGGCATCGAACAGCACCGCGTCGTCGTTGGTGATGGTGTTGGCGACGTCGGCGTAGGTCTTGCCGATGTACCGCACGCCCGCGCCCATCCCCAGCCCGCGCAGCAGGCCGGAGGGCAGCGTGTAGTTCAGCCAGGCCGATGCCATGTGCTCCGGCGTCACGATGGGGATGTTGCCTTCCTCGGCCGGGTTGTTGCTGCTCTTCACCCGGATATCGTTGAAGGTATAGGAAGCCAGCAGGTCCAGGTTGCGCGTCAGGTTGGCCTTGCCTTCCAGTTCGATGCCGCGCGAGCGGATCTTGCCGGTCTGCACGCTGAAGTTGACGTCCGTCGGGTCGGTGGTCAACACGTTTTTCTGGGTCAGGTCGTATACCGCCACGGCCACATAGCTGTTGCCGCCCGGCGGCTGGTACTTGACGCCCACTTCATACTGCTCGCCCTTGGTCGGCCGGAACGGCGTGCTGTCCTTGGCCGCGCCCGCCTGCGGCAGGAAAGACGTGCTGTAGCTGACGTAGGGCGTGACGCCGTTGTCGAACTGGTAGCCCAGCCCCGCGCGGCCGGTGAACGCATCGTCGTCCTGCCGCGTGGCGTCGCCGGCCAGCCTGTCCTGGCTGTTGCTGCGCGCCCAGTCCTGCCGGCCGCCCAGCGTCAGGATCCACTTGTCGAGCTTGACCTGGTCCTGCACGTACAGGCCCATCTGGCGGCTGACCTGCTTCAGGTCGATGATGCTGCCGGCATCCGACGGATACGGGATATTCAGCCCGTACTGCGGATTGTCCAGGTCCAGCGTGGGCGCCGTGCCCTGGCGGTAGTGCTGCTGGCCGTCCAGGAACTGGTAATCGATGCCCGTCAGCAGCGTGTGGGCGGCGGGACCGGTCTGGAATTTCCATTCCGCCTGGTTGTCCACCACGAAGCTGTCCGCGCTTTCCTTGGACGCCAGGGCGTAGCGGCTGATCGTATGGCCGTCAGGCAGCATGCGCAGCGCGTACAGGTCGCGCTGGTCCAGCCAGCCCTTCTGGTAGCGGGCGTTCTGGCGCACGGTCAGCAACGAATTGAAGCGATGCGAGAACTGGTAGCCGATCGAGTACTGCTCGCGATCGTACTTGTTGAAGTCGTAGTCGCCCACCAGCGTGTGCGTGGGATAGACCGGCCGCGATTCGCCGCCGGTGCGATCGTGCTGCCAGTTCGTCAGCAGCGTGAACGACGTGTCGGCATCCGGCTGCCAGGTGAAGGCCGGCGCGATATAGCCCAGGTCGTCGGGGTAGCGATGGCCGGACCCGTATTTGTCCTGCGTACCCGCGTCGCGCCAGATGCCGGTCAGGCGGTACAGGTACTTGCCGTCCTTGTCGATGGGGCCGCCCAGGTCGAACTGCGCCTGCTGGCGGTCCCAGCTGCCGAACTGGATGCCGATGTCGCCGAAGGGTTCGGCCGTCGGACGTTTGGTCACGCGGTTGACGATGCCGCCCGGCGCCACCTGGCCATACAGCACCGACGACGGGCCGCGGATCACGTCGATGCGCTCCAGCGCATAGGGATCCATGCGCATGCGGATCTGGTCGTACGGCATCTGGCTCAGGCCGTCGCGATAGTCGCCGCTGATCTTGGCGTCGAAGCCGCGCAGCACGATCCAGTCATTGCGGACGTCGTTGCCGCCGAAGTTGTTGACCTGCACGCCCGGCACGTACTGCACGGCCTGGGCGACGCTCAGGTCATTGCGGTCGCGCATCTCCTGCTGGGTCACGACCGATATGGACTGCGGAATCTCGCTCAGCGGCGTGTTGGTCTTCGAGCCCGTCATCGAGTCGGTCGCCACGTAGCCGCTGGTCGGACCGGTCACCGGATTCTGCGCCGAACCGGTGACGTTGACCACCGGCAGCGTGGCGGTCGCCGGCGTGGCCGGCGCCTGCTGCGCCCCCGTTGCCTGTGGTGGCTGCCGTGTCTGTTGAGCCTGTTGTGCCTGGACGGTCGTCGCGCCCAGTCCCAGCAGCAGGGAGGTACTTAGCAGCGGTCGTCGAAAAGGAAAGGAAAGAACCCCGGTCAGCAGCGTCTTGTTTTGTTTTTTCATGATTGTCGTCGTGTGGAAAATCCCCTGGACTTGCCGGCGGAGCCGGCGTCAGACCGCGGGAGCGAGTGCCGGCGGCCCGGCGGCGATGTGCGCCGGGGCCGGTGTGCCCATCACGTTCGCCGGCGCCGACAGCGCCGCGCGTACGGACAGGGAAAAGATGTCGAAGACCCGGTCGATCTGGGCTTCGGAGATGATCAGCGGCGGCAGGAAGCGCACCACGCTGCCGTGCCGGCCGCCCAGCTCGACGATCAGCCCGCGCCGCAGGCATTCCGCCTGCACCGCGCCGGCCAGCGTGGGATGCGCGGGAGGCGCCGCCCGCAGCGTCGCGCCAAGACCGGAAGCAGCCGCCTCCGCCGCGTCGACGGTATCCACCGGGCCTACGGCGACGTCCGCCCTCCGGCCGCGCGCCTCCGTATCGGGCCGCACCAGCTCCACGCCCACCATCAGGCCGCATCCGCGCACGTCGCCGATCTGCGGCACGTCGCGCTGCAACTGCCGCAGCAGGCCCAGCAGGCGCAACCCCATGGCGGCCGCATGCTCGGCCAGCGGTTCCGCGCGCAGCACCCGCATGGTGGCCGATCCCGCCGCCATCGCCAGCTGGTTGCCGCGGAACGTCCCCGCGTGCGTGCCGCCGCTCCACAGGTCCAGCTCCTTGCGATAGACGACCACCGCCAGCGGCAAGCCGCCGCCTATTGCCTTGGACAGCACGACGGCGTCCGGCACGATGTCCGCATGCTCGAAAGCGAAGGTCTTGCCCGTGCGGCCGAAGCCGCTCTGGATTTCGTCGACGATCAGGGGCACGTCCGCGGCCGCCGTCAGCGCGCGCACGCCTTGCAGCCATGACGCCGGGGCCGGGATGACACCGCCTTCGCCTTGCACGGCTTCCAGGATCATGCCGGCCGGCCGGGGCACGCCGCCTTCCGGATCGTTCAGCACCGAGCCGATGTAGTTCAGGCCGGCCCGCACGCCGGCGTCGCCGCGCAATCCGAACGGGCAGCGGTAGTCGTAGGGATAGGGCAGGAACTGCACCCCGGCCAGGGGCGTGTTCAGGGAACGCTTGGGCTGCACATTGCCCATCAGCTGGAGCGCGCCTTGCGTCATGCCGTGATACGCGCCCTGGAACGCCAGGACGTCCGCGCGTCCCGTCGCGCTCTTGACCAGCTTCAGCGCCGCCTCCACGGCGTCGGTGCCGGCTGGCCCGCAGAACTGCACGCGGGCGTCGCGGGCGAAGGCGGGCGGCAGCGTATCGAACAGGTCGCGCATGAAGCGGTCTTTCACCGGCGTGGTCAGGTCCAGCGTCAGCATGGGCGCATCGTCGCGCAGCGCCTGGTGGATAGCCTCCAGCACGGCTGGATGGTTGTGTCCGAGCGCCAGCGCGCCGGCGCCGGCCAGGCAGTCGATGAACACGCGGCCTTCCACGTCCTCCACGTAGATGCCCTTGGCGCGCCGCAGCGCCAGCGGCAGCCGCCGCGGATAACTGCGCGCATTGGACTCGCGGCCGGCCTGGTAGCGCAGCAGGGCGTTGTCGCCCAGCTGGTACGGCCGCGCCAGGGGATCGTGGCGCCGCGCCAGTTCGGTTTCCGCCGCTACCGCCGTATGGGAATAAGCCATGGTCTGTGCCTCGCGCTATCTGTCAGGAGGTCAACGCGGCGCGCGCCGCGCGCGGGTGTCCGGCGGCCGGCGCGGCATCCGAGCGCCGCAGGGCCGCGCCGATCTCCCAGGAACGGATCGCCAGGATGGAAAGCAGGCTGTCGCTGATCCCGTGCGTGGCTTCGCTGCCGCCTTGCACGTAGATGGCCGGACGCAGCCTTTCATCGCCGCGCAGACGGTATTGGCGGTCAGGCGCATAACCGTGCAGGTACTCGTCCAGCGGCGCCAGCAGCTGCCGGTGCTGGTCGCGTTCGTAGCCGGTGGCCAGCACCACGGCGTCGTAGCGCAGCGTGTCGCGCGTGCCGTCGTCCAGGTCGCGCAACACCAGGGAAACGCCGCCATCATCGGCCTGCACGGCCGCCACTTCGCGCCGCCGCAGCAGGCGATGGCGAGCGTCGTGGCACACCTTCTGCTGGTAGAGCACTTCATAGATGCGCTCGATCAATTCCAGGTCCGGCGCGGCGTAATTGGTGTGCCGGGTCTGCGCCAGCAGGGCGGCGCGGTCCGCATCCGGCCGCGTGTACAGATAGTCCGTGTGTTCCGCGTTGAACACTTCATTGACGAAGGGACTGTCGTCGGACGGGCGTATGGTGTGGCCGCGTATCAGCATGTCCACGCACGGCCGCGCCGGATGCTCGTGCAGGTGCATGAAGATTTCCGCCGCGCTCTGGCCGGCGCCCACGACCGCGATGCGGCCCAGCCGCGGCTGCCGGGCCAGCCCGGATAGGTAGCCGCTGGTGTGGAACACGCGCGCATTCCCCAGCGCGGCGGTGAAGGCCTCCGGTATGTGCGCGCGTCCCCCCACGCTGATCACCAGATTGCGCGCCAGGCGCTCGCGCGGCCGGCCGTCGGCGTCCAGCGAGCGCACGCGCAGCAGCTCGACAATGCCGTGGGCGGACTCGGGCTGTACGTCCAGCACCTGCTCGCCGTAGGCGCAGCAATGGTCGAAGTGGCCGGCGGCCCAGGCCAGGTAGTCGTTGAACTCCTGGCGGCTGGGAAAGAAGGTCTTCAGGTTGATGAAGTCCTGCAGGCGGCCCTTGTCGTGCAGATAGCTCAGGAAGGAATAGCGGCTGGCCGGGTTGCGCAGCGTCACCAGGTCCTTCAGGAAAGAGATCTGCATGTGCGCGCCTTCCAGCATCATGTCGGGATGCCAGGCGAAGCGCGGCTGCTTCTCGATGAACAGCGGCCCGTCCGGCGACGCGCCTGGCGGTGGCCCGGCGTAGGCGCGGACCGGCGCGCCGCGTCCATGATGCTCTTCCAGCGCGATGGCCAGCGCGATGTTCGAAGGTCCGAAACCGATACCGATCAGATCGTGTACGTGCATATCGTCCCGTTCAGCTAGCCGGCGCGGCGACGCATTCGCCGGCCGGTCCCCTGGGTATCCAGAAACGTTCCGCGAAGAACCGTTCGCGCGATAGCGTGCCCAGCATCGCGCGCTTGTGCGGAAAATCGAAGGCCTTTTCCAATGCATAGCCGCTGCGCGCCAGGTTGCGCAGCATGCGCGTGTTGTCGATGCGCGGTTCGATGACGAGGCGCTGGGTACGCGCATCGTCCAGGAACAGGTAATGGGAAATCGACGGCAGCCAGGCCGCCACGTAGCGCGCCCCGCGGAACGCCGGCTCGCCGATCAGCACATGCCAGCCGCGGTCGTGGTCGCGCGCGTCGCAGAAGGGCGCGATGCGGTCTTCCTTGGCCCAATAGGTTTCGAAGTAGCCGAAAGGCACGTTGTCCAGGCAGGCGATCAAGGCCAGCGTGTGCGGGTCCTCGGCGCCACGGAGCAGGTAGTCGCGGTGTTTTTCCAGGTCGCCTTCTTCCTGCCAGAAGGCCGCCACGTGCGGATCGTTCATCCAGCGGTTCAGCCGGGCGGCGTCCAGGTCGGCGCTGGCGGCGCGCAGCGACAGCGTCGCGTCCAGCCAGGGGATGTGCCGCCGATACACCACGCCCGTCGGTTTGGGCGGCCGCAGCGGATGGCGGTAGCCCTGGGACATCGTGTAGCGCAGGGGAAACGGCTGGAGCGGGCGATCGCCCAGCCATATCGGGGCGTACTGGTAGAACGCGGCGGCGGTCAGGCGCGGCGTGGCGCTCGTCGTGTCCAGCAGGCCTTGCAGGCGCAGGCGTTCCAGGTAGGGGGGCGGTGCGTCCAGCGTCACGGCGTCGGCCAGCGGATTGCGCGCGAAAGCAGTTTCCGCGGCGGCGAGCATCTGGTCGAAGGACGGCGCGGCGCTGCCCGGCGCGGGCCATGCCAGCCGCGGCGTTCCTGCCTGATCCCTGATCTGCTCCATCGATGCGCTTCCTGCGTAGGGGGTCGCCGCCCGGCGCGCCGGCCCGGGCATGTACTCTCTGGAGACGAATGAGAAAGGTTTCTGTTTAGTCCGTGTCTAGTCCGTGTTCAGTCCGGCACGCCGGCGGAGGTCCGGCGATTGCAAGGCGCCAGAGGGCAGGCGTCGCAGTAGCCGTGGCCGGGCAGGCGGTAATACAGGCAGCAGCGGCGCAGCAGCGTAATGCGTGCGCCGTCGTCCCGCGTGGCGTGGCGCACGGGGCGGTAGAGCGGGTTGGGCGTGCCGTCGCCGAAGTGCGGCGCGTCCAGCAGCTGGCGACGGTCCAGGCCGATGGCGGCGATGCCGGGCATGGCCTGGCCCAGCCGCGACAGCGTCATGTCCAGGAAGCGTGCGACGTTGCCCCAGGCGATGCCGCGCGGCAGGCGTGCATGGACGGCCAGGGCCTCGACCAGCGGATGCACGTGCTGGTCCAGCAGTAACGCGTAGCGCCGCAGCGTGGGCGCGCCGGGCAGGGGCGTGCCGTCGTGCGGGACGGCAAAGCGCCAGGCCGCGCCATCACGCGACCAGCGGGGCGAAATCTCGGCCGCGCCGACCGGCAGCACGCGGCCCAGCACGCTCGCCGCCGCGGCGACCGGCGGGACCAGGTGCTCGAAATACCTCAGGCTCCACACCGCGGCGACCGCCATCCGGTCCGTGCTGCCGAAATGGCGGGCCTGGGCGTCCAGCAGGCGGGGCAGGGCATGCGGGTCGGCCAGGATCCGGGCCAGGGTGGGCCCGCTCGCCGTCCCGGGCACGCCGTCGGCGCCCGACCCGTGCCCGGCGCCGATGTGCAGGACCACGCGGCGCGCATGGCGCCCCAGGCCGGCGGCATACAGGGGGACCAGGGATGGGATCAGGCGGTGCGGCACATCGGCGCGGATGTCGTGGCGGGAAGAGGATGGGGGCTGGCGTACCGCATATCCATGCAGACGAATGGCGGCGACAAAAATTTAGTGCCCGCCGGCACCGGCATGCGAAGGCGACGTCGAGCTCCGGCGCGAGACGGGGACCCTCCGGCCCGGGGACCGACATGGCGGCGAGCTAAATCTCCCCGCCCCTGGATCGTCACCTTCACATGGACGTCCCATTCGGCAGGTGGCCCGCTTGATCAAACAGCTGCTCAGAAAGACCCGCGGCCTGCTGGCGCTGGCGACGCTGGCCAGCATAGGCGCGGGCGCAGCCAGCGTCCTGCTGGTCGCCCAGATCAACATCGCCCTGACCGCGACCGCCGCCGACCGTGCCCAGCTGGCATGGCGCTTCGCCCTGACCGCCGTGCTGGTCATGGTTTTCCGCATGGTCGCGGCCTTGCTGTTCGAACGGCTCAGCCAGCGCACGCACGCCGACCTGCGCCGCCATATCGCCGAGCGGGCCGTGCATGCCGACTACGCCGCGCAGGAACGCGTGGGCGCCGATCGCCTGCAATCGGCGCTGACCGAGCACAGCGCCAACGTGGCGCAGTACTTCGTCAGCCTGCCCGCCATCCTGACCAACACCGTTATCGTCGCCGGATGCCTGGTCTACATGGCCATGCTGTCGTGGCCGGTCTTCCTGGCGGCCTTGCTGGTGGTCGGGCTGGGCTCCCTGGGATATCACCTGGCGCACCTGCGGGCCATCCGTCACCTGGAGGCCGCCTCGCGCCACCAGGACGCGCTGTTCGGCCATTTCCGCGCGATCAGCGGCGGCGCGAAGGAATTGCGGCTGAACGCGGGCAAGCGGCAGGCCTTCCTGTCCGGCATGCTGAACGCCGCCATCGAAGCCGTGCGCCGCGCGCGCACGCGCGGCATGTCCATCTTCGTCGTATCGGCCAGCTGGAGCAGCTTCCTGATCTACGCCTTCATCGGGCTGGTGCTGTTCGTGCTGGCGGCCGGCGAGCCCGACCAGCAACGCGTCATGACGGGTTTCGCACTGCTGTTCCTCTACATGGTGGCGCCGCTGGAAGCCTTGCTGCTGAATATCCCGCGCGCCAACCTGGCCAAGGTGGCGGCGCGCCGCATCGCCGAATTGACGGACGACCTGGCCGCCAACGAGCCGCCCGCCATCCAGGCCGCGCCGCCCGCCGCCGCGCGCGTGGAGCTGCGCGGCGTCCTGCATCGCTACTATCACGAACAGAGCGATTACTTCTTCGCGCTGGGTCCGATCGACTTGACGCTGGCGCCGGGCGAGATCGTCTTCCTGGTCGGCGGCAACGGCAGCGGCAAGACCACGCTGGCCAAGTTGCTGACCGGACTATACCGGCCGGAGGGCGGCCAGATCCTGTATGACGGCGTGCCGGTCGACGACGCCAGCCGCGACCGCTACCGCCAGGCCTTCACCGCCATCTTTTCCGACTTCCATCTGTTCGACCGCCTGCTGGAAGCGCCGCGGTATACGCTGGACCGCGAGGCCAATGGCTGGCTGGCCAGGCTGCACCTGCAGCACAAGGTCCAGGTGCGCGATGGCGCCTTCGACACGCGCGCGTTGTCGCAGGGGCAGCGCAAGCGCCTGGCGCTGGTGGCGGCCTATCTGGAGGACCGGCCCTTCCTGGTCTTCGACGAATGGGCGGCCGACCAGGATCCGGTGTTCAAGCGGGTGTTCTACCTGGAGCTGCTACCCGAGCTGCGGGCGCGCGGCAAGACGGTACTGGTGATCTCGCACGACGACCGCTATTTCGACGTCGGCGACCGCGTGCTGAGGATGGAAAACGGCCGCTTGTCGGAAGGTCCGCCGCCGTCACCCGCGCCGGCGGCGGCGCCGTCGGCCGATGCCCAGGCCACCGCGCCGGTGTAAGCCGCGGGCAGGGCCAGCAGCCGCAGTTCCAGCGACGACAGCATTCGCATGTCATCCATCCGGTCATCCACGCACCGTATGTGGCGTGTGTCCCGGCGCGCGTCGGCATCGGTATCGTCGGCAAGCACCTCGATGCGCTGCAAGGCTTCCGCGATCCCCTGGCCCGTGGCCTTCAACGCGGCCTCCTTGCACACCCAGTATCGATAGAACGCGTCGCGCCTGGTCTCCGCCGCGCAGGCTTGCAGGGTCGCGCGCTCGCCCGGCGTAAGCACGATGGCCGACAGCGCCTCGACATCCACCTCCGCCCGCCGTTCCACGTCCACGCCGACCGCGCGCCGCTCCGACAGCACGATCAAGGCCAGCGCGCCGGAATGCGCCACGTTGAAATGCACGTTCGCGTCGCGCCAGATCGGCCGGCCCGCCGGTGTGTAGTCGAAGCGTATCGACGCGTCCGCGTCATCGCCCGCGAGCAACCGCTTCAAGGCCGCCCGGGTCAGCGCGAAGCGGACCTGGTCTTCATGCCGGTGGAAGCGATCCAGGCGCGCCCGTTCCGCGTCGTCCAGCAATGCCAGCACGTCCGCGGGCAGGGGCGCCCGCAGGTCCAGGTCCAGGCGCCACAGCCGCACGTCGGCCGGCCCCCGGGGGATCGCAAGGGACGTGAGAGGGGCCGGCTCCGTACCGGGCCGCCCGGGTGGTCGTTCGCTGGGCACGCCGTTCGCCGCGTCGATGATGGTCAACGCGGCGATTGTAGTGCGGCGCCCGCCGCGGCGATGCGCATGGCGCCGCCGCTGAAGATGCGGACCGTGGCGTCAGCGCGCCAGGTATTTCCTGCGTGCGGGCTTGAGCACCGCGATCGCCAGCAGGGCCGCGAGGATATCCAGCACGATCGCGGAATAGAAGACGGGGTGCCAGCTGGCGGTCTTCTCGTGCAGCAACGCCGCCAGCGGGCCGCCCAGGATCGAGCCTATGCCCTGCGAGATATACAGCCAGCCATAGTTCGCCGTGGCGTGGCGCGTGCCGAACGTGTCCGTCAAGGTGGACGGGAACAGCGAGAAGATTTCGCCCCAGCCGAAGAACACCACGCCCGACAGCAGCACGAACAGCAGGGGATGTTCGCGCGTCGCCAGCCACACCGCCATGGCGATGCCTTCGAGCGCGAAGGCCATGAACATGGTGTTCTCGCGCCCATAGCGATCGGACACCCAGCCGAAGAACGGCCGCGTCAATCCGTTGGTCAGGCGATCCACCGTCAGCGCCAGCGGCAGCGCCGCCATGCCGAACACGATCAGGTCGGCGACGCCGAAATCGCGCGCGAAGCTCGCCATCTGCGACGTCACCATCAGGCCGGACGTCGACATCATGGTCATCATCGCGAACATCAGCCAGAACAATGGCTGCTTCAGCATTTCGCGCGGCGCCAGGTCGCGCGCTGAATTACCCATGCCGCCCAGCCGCGACAGCAGCGCGGCGGCCGGCGCGTCGCCAGGCGAGCGCAAGCCTTGCGCGGCGATCACGCCGATCACCGCGAACAGGGCGCCGAAGCGCCACAAGGTGCTTTCAAGGCCGCTGTCCGCCAGGGCCCCGGCGATGGGAAAGGTCGTCAGGATCGCACCCATCCCGTATCCGGCCGCCACCATGCCGGCGGCGAAGCCGCGACGATCGGGGAACCAGCGCACCATCAGGCCGACCACGCCGACATAGACGATGCCGGTGCCCAGGCCTCCCACCACGCCATAGGTCAGGTACAGCATGCCGATGCTGCCCGCCGACGCCGCCAGGATCCAGCTGCAGCCGGACATCAGCGTACCCAGCGCGATCAGCCGGCGTGGACCGAAGCGGTCGATCAGGCTGCCCTGGAAGGGCGAAAAGAAAGTCTGCAGCACGATCAGCAGCGAGAACGTGACCTGCAGTTCGGAAAGCGGCACGCCCAGCTTGGCGGACAACGGTTTGGTGAATAGCGTCCAGACATACTGCGGACTCGAAATGGCCATCATGCAGACCAGTCCAAGCAGTAATTGGGTCCAGCGGTTGCTCAGGATATCTTTGGAACTTCCGAGTGCGGCTTCTGCGGAAACGCTCATGGTGGGGGCTCCAGGCCGGTTGGTCTGGAGGTGATCCCATGCAAAGCCTGTGCCAGGTGCGACGCCGCGCGCTGCCCGGGCGCCGCGGGCCGCGTACGCGGTCGGCGTTCCACGGCATGGCGCGTAATGGTGCGCCCATGCCCACGCATGGTGCGCCGCCGGCCGGCGGCTACCAGCCCCGGAAACGCGGCCAGTGGGCGGCCACCCGGCCCGAGTCGTCCTGGATGACGTGGTAGCTGTCATGCTGCGCGCCGGTCGCGCAGGCATGATTCGGCAGTACGCGCACCATGGTTCCCAGCGGCAGGTCGGGCAGGGTGGCGGTACTGCCCGGGCGCAAGGCGAGGATGCCCTGTTCCTGGTTGGTCTCGCGCATCACCAGGTCCGGATACGGCTTGCCGTCGATATCGCAGACCACGCCGTAGTACTGGTCCACCTTCTGCTTGGCCGTCCCGCGGTCGCGCGACATCGCCATCCAGCCGGCGTCCACCAGTATCCAGCCCTTGTCTTCCTGATGGCCGATGACGGTGGTCAGGACGCTCAATGCGATGTCGTCCTGGCTGCACACGCCCAGGCCCGCCATGAACAGGTCGAAGAACACGAATACGCCGGCACGCAGTTCCGTCACGCCGCTCAGGTCGCGGCTGAACAAGGCCGTGGGCGTGGATCCCACGCTGACCACGGGGCAGGGCAGCCCGGCGTGGCGCAAGGCCTGCGCGCAGGCCACCGCGCCGCGCCTTTCCTGTTCGGCCATCGCTTCGATGGCTTGGGTGCTCGCGCAGTTGTAGGATTCGCCGGCGTGCGTCATTACGCCGCGCAGTTCCGCGCCTTCTTCATGCAAGGCGCGGCCGATCGCCAGCAGCCGATCGGTCTGGTCCGGCGCCACGCCGGCCCGGTGGCCGTCGGTATCGAGCTCGATCAGGCAGGGGATGCGCGTGCCGCTGGCTCGCGATTTCTGCGCCACGGCCTGCGCGCCTTCGACGCTGTCGACCACGATGGTCAGGTCCACGCCCTGTCGCCGCAGCGCCACGACACGATCCAGCTTGTTGGGCGCGATGCCCACGGCATACAGGATGTCGCGCACGCCGGCCTGCGCGAACTGCTCCGCTTCCTGCAGGGTGGAAACGGTGGCCGGGCCTTCCGGCGTATCCATGATGCGGCGCGCGACATCGATCGATTTCGGCGTTTTCAGATGCGGGCGCAGCTGCACGCCCAGCGCATGCGCACGTTCGCGCATGCGCCGTATGTTCGCGGTCATGAGACGCTCGTCCAGCACCAGGCTGGGCGTTTCCTGGTCCCGCAGCAGGCGGGTGGCGACCGCGTCGGTGTTCGTCAGGGTCATCGGTCATGTCTCCATGGCGGGACGCATCCGCACCGCGGGCGTCCACTCGGTATCAGGGTCCAGCGGCACGACCGGCCGCGGCAGGCGGCGGAAGTCGAAGCGGGACAGTATGGGGGAGGTCAGGCCCGGCGCATCCACGCTGTAGATCCGCTCGGGCGGAAAGAATTCATCGAAGGCGGCACGGAAGTGGCCGCGCGATTTGACCACAACCGTGCGCGCCGCGCCGATGTCCAGCCCGAACATCTCGAAGAAGGTGGGCTCGTGGCATTGATGGCGGTGGGTGATGACGACGATCTGTATGCCGCCCACCGCGATCAGTGCCGAGGGTCCCAGGTCGTAGCTGCATCCGGCCAGTTGTCCGCGCCTTCCCACGCCCTTGCCGTCACGCAGCGCGACCACGGTGGCGTCGGCCTCGAAGGGATCGGAATACTTCGTGGTCTCGCTGCGATTGAAGCGCGCGCGCAAGGCCTTGCCGACGCCCGCGGCGTGCGCGTCCGCGGCCAGCTCGGGGTCGGTGATGACGCCGGCGATCACGCCCCGCGCGTCGGCCCGGATCAGGGCCTGCAACAGATACGGCGTGTTGCCGCGCGCGCCGCCGCCCGGGTTGTCGGCCACGTCGGCCAGCAGTACCGCATCGAGCGCCGCGTCCTTGCCCACGGAGACGGACAACGCGACCGCGTCTTCCAGGGACGTCAACTGCGGAAAGAAAGCCGCGCGGTCGCCCCATGCCGGCGTCGCGAGGTCGAGCGCGAGGCGGCGCGCCAGGTCGGCATCGCCGCGCGTCGTGACCAGCACCGTCAAGCCGTTCTTCGGCGTATCGCCGTAGGCGAAACCGCCCACCGCGGAAATATTGACGATGCGATCGTCGTCCAGCGCTTCCGCTTTCTGGATCATGTCGGCGTAAGGCCCCGTGCCGGGCGCGGTCAGCAGCTGCGTGGGCGGCGCGCACACGGGCATGCGCACATGCGCCACCCGCACGCGCAGGCCGGCCGCCAGCTCGCGCAGCACGTCGGCGGCTTCGGCGCCGCGTTCGGCCATATCGACGTGCGGGTTGCGGCGATAGGAAATCAGCGTGTCGACCTGATCGACCATGCGGTCGGAGACATTGGCATGCAGGTCGACCGTCGCGACGATGGGAATGGCGGGGCCGACGATGCGGCGCACGGTTTCGAAGACCAGGCCGTCGGGGTCGTCTTCTTCCGTCGTGATGGCCGCGCCGTGCTCGCAGATGTACACGGCGTCCACGGGCAGGGCGGCGCGCAGCCGGGTCTCGAACTGCGCCAGCGTATCGGCGAAAAAGGCGTGTTCCACCGGGCCGCCGGATTCGGCGTTGGCGAACAGGATGGGCACCGGCGTCCAGTCGCCCGCCGCGTCCATGCGGCGCACGAAGGCGGGGATCTCCGGCGTCATGCGCGGCGCGGGACTGCGCGCGTCGCGCAGCAGCGCATCGCCGGCCAGGTAGGCGCGCGACACGAAGTCCTCGCGCGTGGACACCGGCGCATAGCGGTTCGACTCGATGGCGAAGCCCAGCAGGGCGATGCGTAGCGGCATGGCGGCGTCAATCCTGTTTTTCGATATGGGCGGCGGTGATCAGGTCGCCCCACTTGCGCTGCTCCGCGGCGATGAAGCGGGCGAAGTCCGCCGGCGTCCCCGGCGTGCCGGGCGACGCGCTGGCATTGGCCAGATCCTGCTTCAGCGTATCGCTGACCAATACCTTCTGCAGCGACTGCGACAGGCGATCGATGATGGGTTGCGGCGTGCCGGCGGGAAACACCAGCCCGCCCCATGACACGTTCTCATAGCCCTTCAGGCCCAGCTCGTCCAGCGTCGGCATGTCGGGAAACAGCGGCACGCGCTGTTTACTGGTGATCGCCAGCGCGCGCAGCTTGCCGCTCTTCACCAGCGGGTATGCCACGGACGCGTTGGTGAACGTGTAGTCCAGGCGGCCGCCGGCCAGATCGGACAGCGAAGCGGGGTCGCCGTTGTAGGGGATGAACATCACGTCGACGCCGGCCATCTGCTTGAACAGTTCACCCGCCATCTGGCCGCTGCTGCCGATGCCGGCGGCGCCATAGGAAAGCTTGCCGGGTTCGCGCCTGGCCTGGGCGATCAGGTCGTCCACGCTGCGGATGGGCGAATCGCCGCGCACAACCAGCAGGTTGTAGACGGCGAACATCTGGCCCACCGGCGCGAAATCCTTGGCCGCGTCGTAGGGCAGCTTGTTGAACAGCGCGGGATTGACCGCCAGCGTATTGATGTTCCCGTAGCCCAGCGTGTAGCCGTCGGGCGCGGCGCGCTTGACCTGGCTCATGCCGATGTTCCCCGCGGCGCCGGGCCGGTTCTCGATCACGAAGTTGGCGCCGGTATCCTCGGCCACGTGCTTGAGCACGATGCGGCTGAGCACGTCGGCCGAGCCGCCCGCCGCCGACGCGACGATCACCGTCACGGGCCGCTTCGGCCAATCCGTATCGGCGGCATGGGCCGCGGAAGCCAGCGCGCCGCTGGCGAGCAGCGCGGACAGGGCATGGGCAAGGGTACGTCGCATAGGAGCTCCGGTCGGGAACGAGGCCGCTCTGGGCGTGTGGCCCGGGGCATCGGCGCCCGGCCGCCAGCGGCAATGAGGTAAATCACGAGTGCCGCGAGTATGAACAGCGCGCTAAAGTCCAAGGTTAAGCGGCGCCGCAATCCCGGCTTAAGCCGCAACTTAATGGAGCAAGGGGTGATCTCCAGCGAGGATCTGCAGTTCTTCCTGACGGTGGCGGCCGCCCGCTCGCTGGCCGAGGCGGCGCGCACGCTCAACGTGACGCCGCCCGCCGTCACCCAGCGGCTGGCCGGCCTGGAGAAGCGCCTGGGCGCGCGCTTGATCGAGCGGACCGGCCGGCATACCGCGCTGACCGACGAGGGCGACCTCCTGGTGGCGCGCGGACGCCGCATCTGCGCCGAACTCGGCCTGCTGGCCGACGACCTGGGCAGCCGCCGCCGCGTCATCGCCGGGCATCTGCGCGTCCTGGCGCCGCTGGGCTTCGGCCATCGCTACGTCGCCCCCGCGGTCGCGCGCGTGCGCCGCGACCACCCGGAGGTCACCGCCACGCTGACCTGTTCGGACCGGCCCGGCCGTTTCGCCGAGGACAGCTGGGACGTCACGGTCCACATCGGTGAACTGCGCGACTCCAGCCTGATCATGCAGCGCATCGCCTCCAACCGGCGCATCCTGTGCGCCGCGCCGTCCTACCTGCGCCGCCACGCCGCGCCCATGCGGCCGCAGGACCTGCGGGCCCACGAATGCATCGCCCTGCGGGAGAACGACGAGGACGTCACCCTGTGGCGTTTCGCCGGCCCGCGCGGGGAAGTCGCCAACGTGCGGATCGCGCCCGTCCTGGCCTGCACGGAAGGCGCCGTGGTGCACGACTGGGCGGTGGCCGGCATGGGCATCATGGTCCGCTCCGAATGGGACGTCGCCGCCGACCTGGCCGCCGGCCGCCTGGTGGCGCTGTTGCCCGAGTGGCGCCTGCCCGATGCCGACGTCATCGCGCTCCTGCCTTCGCGCGAGGCGCGCTCGGCGCGGACCTCGCATTTCCTGGAATGCCTGCGGGCCGAAGTGGATGCGCATCCCTGGAGTCCGCCTGGCTGACAACAAGCTGTCAAACTCCGCGCGCACCATGTGGCGATCCGCGCGCGTGGCGTACACCCGCGCATGCCCATGACCATTCAGGAGAGCCCAGATGTCGCGTTCCACCGACGAAGCCAAGGCCCGCGGCCTGTCCCATGCCCGGGAGCCGGCGGCCACGCCAGCCACGGCGCGGCCCGGCCAGTCCCTGGACGACGTGTTGGCCCTGAATCCGGCGCGCCGCGTGTGGCTGAAATCCGGCCTGGGCGCGGCGGCGCTCTCGATCTTCGGCGCGCCGGCCCTGGCCGCGGGCCCGGGCGACGCCAATGGCACCGGGAATCCGGCGGGATCGCCATCCGCCGGCGGCAAGGCCGGGGCCGATGGATTGGACCCCGCCAGGGACTACGCGGTCCGTTTCCAGCCGGTGGCCCGCTCGACGGCCGACCGGGTTATCGTCCCGCCGGGTTATGAGGTGCAGGTCCTGTTCTCGGCCGGCGACGCGGTGGAAACAGGCTCGGCGTCCTGGTCCGAAGGCGAGGTCGCCACGTGGGAGCAGGCCGGCAAGCGCGCCGGCGGCGACCACGACGGCATGCATTACTTTGCCTTGCCCGGCGTCGATCCGCGCAAGGGCGGCCTGCTGGCGATCAATCACGAACAGGTCGACATGCGGGTGTTCTTCGCGAAAGACAGCTTCGCCAACGACGCCTTCGACGAAAAGAAGGCGACCGCCGACCAGAAGCGCGTGGCGCTGTCCGCGGTGGGCGTATCCGTTATCGAGGTCGAATTCGTCGACCAGGCATGGCGCGTCAAGCGCGATTCCCCCTACAACCGCCGCTACACCGGCAACAGCACCTATGCCGTGGGCGGCCCGGCGCGCGAGCGCGTCGGCGCCACGGTGACCGGCACGCTGAACAACTGTTCCAGCGGCGCCACGCCCTGGGGCACCTACCTGACCTGCGAAGAAAGCACCTTCAACTATTTCGATACCAGCCAGCCCCGGCAGGGCTACGGCTGGGTCGTTGAACTCGACCCGCAGGGCAAGATCCTGCGGCAAGGCGTCAAGCGCACGGCCATGGGCCGCTTCAACCACGAAAACGTCGCCTGGCTGGCCGACGCCAACGGCCGGGTGGCGTTCTACATGGGCGACGACAGCACGCCCGGCTGCATCTACAAGTTCGTGCCGGATCGTCCGTTCGACGCCGCCGACCGCGCCGCCAACGTCGGGCTGCTGGATGAGGGCACCCTGTACGTCGCGCAGTTCAATCCCGCCGGCCAGGGCAGGTGGCTCCCCTTGCGGCATGGCGCCGCCGGGCTGACCGCCGCCGAAGGCTATCCGTCGCAGGCCGACGTGCTGGTCGAATGCCAGAAGGCCGCCGTATCGGCCGGCGGCACGGTGATGGACCGGCCTGAATGGATCACCGTCGGGCCGCGCAAGGACATCTACGTGACCCTGACCAACTACACCGGGCGGGGTGGCAAGGCGCCGGTGGACGACGCCAACCCGCGCGCGGAGAACCATCATGGCCACATCATCCGCTGGAACGAAGCGGGCGATTCCCCGCTGGCGGCCACCTTCACCTGGGACATCTTTCTTCTGGCGGGCGATCCGGAGCAGGCGGCCGCGCAGGGCAAGCCGAATCTCGCGGGCAATATCAAGGGCGATGCCTTCAGCAGCCCGGACGGCCTGCGCCAGGACGCGGCCGGGCGCCTGTGGATACAAACCGATATGAACCTGGGGACAATCGCGACGTCGCGGGTGTTCGGCAACAACGGCATGTATTGCGTCGATCCCGCCACGGGCGAATCGAAGCGCTTCCTGGTCGGGCCGGTGGGCTGCGAACTGACCGGCATCGCCTACACCCCGGACCTGACCACCTTCTTCGTGAACATCCAGCATCCTACCCAGGGCTGGCCGGAAGCCGGCCGCACGCCGCGTTCGTCGACCCTGGCGATCCGGCGCACGGATGGCGCGCCCGTGGGCGCGTAGCGTCTCCGGCAGAGCAGCGACGGCCGCGGCATGGCGGTGTACACGCAGGTATACAATCCGGCCATGCTCGCGGGACACCGCGGTCCTCCACAAGCGCGGCGCGCAAAGCCGCCCACGGACCGCCATCAGTCCATTGCTGCAATTCAGGAGAACTACATGAGATTCGGCAAATCCCTGATCGGGAAATTGCTGGCGGGCGCCGCTTTCTGCGCGAGCACCCTGACGGCCCATGCGGCCTGGCCCGAGCGTCCCATCACCCTGGTCATCCCCTTCCCGCCGGGCGGCACCACCGATATGGTCGGTCGTCCGCTGGCAGAGGCCATCGCCAAGAAGCTCGGCAAACCCGTCATCGTCGACAACCGCGCGGGCGCCGGCGGCACCATCGGCGCGGCCTATGTGGCGCGTTCGGCGCCGGACGGCTACACCATCTTCCTGTCGACCATCGCCCACACCATCGCGCCGTCGACCTACGACAAGCTGACCTACGACTTCGAAAAGGATTTCGCGCCGATCACGATCGTGGCATCGTCGCCCAACCTGCTCATCGTCAACAACAAGCTGCCGGTCAAGACGGTCCCCGAACTGATCGACTACGCCAAGAAGAATCCGGGCAAGCTGAACTTCGGTTCGGCCGGCATCGGCAGCACGGAGCACCTGGCCGGCGAATTGTTCAAGAAGATGGCGGGCATCGATATCGCGCACGTTCCGTACAAGGGCGGCGCGCCCATGATGGCCGACCTGATTTCCGGCCAGATCCAGATGGCCATCGAAACCAGCGGTTCGGCGATTTCGCAGATCCGCGCCGGCACCGTGCGCGCCCTGGGCGTCAGCAGCGAAAAGCCCAGCACCTATTTCCCGGGCATCCCGGCCATCGACGAGGCCGGCCTGCCGGGCTACACCTTCTCGACGTGGTACGGCCTGGTCGTGCCGGCCAAGACGCCCAAGGACGTCCAGGCCAAGCTCTACGCGGCGGTGCTGGATGCCTTCAAGGACCCGCAGATGGCCAAGGCGCTGGAAACGATAGGTGCCGAACCGGGCGGCCAGAAGCCGGAAGAATTCGGCAAGTTCATCGTCGACCAGACCAACAAATGGCATGACATCCTGAAGGGCGGCAAGTAAGCCCGCGGCGGGCCGCCATAGCCGTTCGCGAAGGCGGCCTGCCGTAACGTGAATTCCCAAGGCGGGCGGAATCTCCTACATTCGTGCTATCAGAACGAGAGGAGGCCCGCAATTGATCGACCACCTGGATCACCTGGTCCTGACGACCATCGACGAGGCCGCCTGCGTGCGTTTCTACGTCGACGTCCTGGGCATGCGCCTGGAAACCTTCGGCGAAGGACGCAAGGCCTTCGTCTTCGGCAGCCAGAAGATCAATCTGCACGTCAGGGGGCGCGAGTACGAGCCCAAGGCCCATCTGCCCGTCCCGGGCGCGCTGGACCTGTGCTTTATCGCCGCCGTGCCGCTGGATGACGTCATCACGCGCCTGCGCGAGCACCGGATAGACATCGAGGAAGGGCCGGTCATGCGCACCGGCGCGGTGTCGCGCATCCGGTCCGTCTACGTGCGCGACCCGGACCTGAACCTGATCGAGATATCGGAGATCGCGGCATGAGCGCGGATCACGACGATACCGCCCAGGGCGCGCCCGCCGACCAGCCGCTCGCCGACGATATCCGCCTGCTGGGCCGCCTGCTCGGCGACGTCATCCGCGAGCAGGAAGGGGAAGCGGCCTACAACCTGGTCGAGCAGGTCCGCCAACTGGCGGTCGCCTATCGCCGCGACGACGACGAACAGGCTGACCAGGCGCTCAAGCACCTGCTGCAATCCCAGCCCGCGATCATGCTGGTCTGCGTGGTGCGCGCCTTCACTTATTTCAGCCTGCTGGCCAATCTGGCGGAAGACCGCCATTACATCCGCCGCCGCCTGGCGCGCGAACGCCGGGGCGACGTGCAGGAAGGCAGCCTGGAGGCCACGATGGCGCGGCTGCGCAATGCCGGCATCGGCGCCGACCGCATCGCGCTGACCCTGCGGGAAAGCCACGTGTCGCCCGTGCTGACCGCGCATCCCACCGAAGTACAGCGCAAAAGCATCCTGGACGCGCAGCGTGCGATCGCCCAGCTGCTGTCGGAGCGCGATGACATCCGCGCACGCGCGCCACGCAAAGACCACGGCGCGGACGGCGTGGACGGCGCGGGTGGGGAGGATGGATCGGGGCCGGGCAAGCCCGGGGCCGGCGACCGGGTGCTCGCCCGCGAGCTGGATGGCAACGCGGCCCAGCTGCGCGGCCGCATCGTCCAGCTCTGGAGCACGCGCCTGCTGCGCATGTCGCGCCTGACCGTCGCCGACGAAATCGAAAACGCCCTCAGCTACTACCAGTCCACCTTCCTGCGCGAAATCCCGCGCCTGTACGCCAGCCTCGAGCAGGAGATGCCGGACCAGCCCGTCGCCAGTTTCCTGCGCATGGGCCAGTGGATAGGCGGCGACCGCGACGGCAATCCCAACGTATCGGCCGACACCCTGGCCTATGCCTTGAAGCGCCAGGCGGAGATCGCGCTGCGCCACTACCTGGCCGAAACGCACCAGCTGGGCGGCGAGCTGTCCATGTCCAGCTATCTGGTGGACGTGGCGCCCGAACTGCTGGCCCTGGCCGACCGCTCGCCCGACCAGAGCGCGCATCGGCGCGACGAACCCTATCGCAAGGCGCTGTCCGGCATCTATGCGCGGCTGGCGGCGACGCTGCAGGCGCTGACCGGCGTCGAAGCCGCGCCGCATCCCGTGGCGCCGCAGCCGCCTTACGCGCGCGCCGAGGAATTCCTGGAAGACCTGGCGATCATCGATCGTTCCCTGCACAGCCATCATGCCGGGGCGCTGGGCGAGCAGCGGCTGCGTCCGCTGATGCGGGCGGCGAGCGTCTTCGGTTTCCACCTGGCCACCGTCGACCTGCGCCAAAGCTCCGACAAGCACGAGGCCGTCGTCGCCGAGCTGCTGGCGACGGCGCGCGCGCATGCCGACTACGCCGGCCTGGACGAACAGGGCAGGGTGGAACTGCTGCTGCGCCAACTGGACGATCCCCGCCCGCTACGCGTGCCGGGTGCCGCGTACACCGACCTGGCGCGCGGCGAGCTCGCCATCTTCGAAGCCGCGCGCCTCATGCGCGAACGCTATGGCCACCATGCGATCCGCCACTACATCATCAGCCATACCGAGACCGTCAGCGATCTGCTGGAAGTGCTTCTGCTGCAGAAGGAATCCGGCCTGCTGCATGGCCTGCTGAGCGAGGACGCGCGCGCCGATCTGATCGTCGTGCCGCTGTTCGAGACCATCGAAGACCTGCGCAACGCCACCAACATCATGCGCGGCTTCTATGCCTTGCCGGGGGTGTTCGACCTGGTGCGCCGCAGCGGCGCCGAGCAGGACATCATGCTGGGCTACTCGGACAGCAACAAGGATGGCGGCATCTTCACCAGCAACTGGGAGCTGTATCGCGCCGGCATCGCGCTGGCCGCGCTGTTCGACGAGTTCGCCGCGCGCGCCCCGATCAAGCTGCGCATGTTCCATGGCCGCGGCGGCACCGTCGGCCGCGGGGGCGGTCCCAGCTACCAGGCCATCCTGGCGCAGCCGCCCGGCACCGTGCGCGGGCAACTGCGGCTGACCGAACAGGGCGAAGTCATCGCCTCCAAGTACACCAACCCGGACATCGGCCGGCGCAACCTGGAAACCCTGGTCGCCGCCACGCTGGAATCCACGCTGTTGCAGACGCAGCAGCAGGCGCCGCGGGCCCATCTGGACGCCGCGGCTGCCCTGTCGGACGCCAGCATGCGGGCCTATCGGGCGCTGGTCTACGAAACGCCGGGCTTCCGCGACTATTTCTTCGGCTCCACGCCCATCCGCGAAATCGCCGAGCTGAACATCGGTTCGCGCCCGGCGTCGCGCAGCGGGGGCCAGCGCATCGAGGACCTGCGCGCGATTCCCTGGGGCTTCAGCTGGGGCCAGTGCCGGCTGACCCTGCCGGGCTGGTTCGGCTTCGGTTCCGCGGTCCAGGCCTATGCGGACGAAGCCGGCGCCCGCGGCGAGGACGCCTGGCCGCAGCTGCGCGCGATGTATCGCGACTGGCCGTTCTTTCGCACGCTCCTGTCCAATCTCGACATGGTGCTGGCCAAGTCCGATCTGGCGCTGGCCGCGCGCTATGCCGAACTCGTCGACGACCATGCCCTGCGCGATCGCATTTTTCCAGTCATCGAAGCCGAGTGGCAGCGTACCGCGCAGGCGCTGTCGCGCATCACCGGCGAAGACGGCCGGCTGGCGAACAATCCGGTGCTGGCGCGCTCCATCAGCCACCGCTTTCCCTACCTGGATCCCTTGCACCACGTGCAGGTGGAGCTGATGCAGCGCTATCGCGAAGGACGGGGCGACGCCGTGGTCAAGACCGGCATCCACATCTCCATCAACGGGATCGCGGCGGGTCTGCGCAATAGCGGTTGAGCCTGGCCATGTCGGCCTGCACCCCCTGGATGCAGGCCGACAGATGCTTGCTCAGCAGTGCGCGGCGCGTCGGATCCATGCGCTGCGTGATCGTGGTGACGAAGACCGCCGCCGCCGGCATGCCGCCGGGCTGCTTGATGTCCATGCCGATGGCGCTGACGCCGGTCGCCGCCACGCCGTCGTCCAGCGCATAGCCGGTTTCGCGCGTGCGCCGGATGGCGTCGCGCAAGGACGCCACGCTGAAGTTCGGGTAGCGGTTCAGCTTGTCCTGGATGGCCTGCAGCGCGATATCGATTTCCGCGTCGCTCATCGCGGCCAGGATGGCCAGGCCGCCGACGCCGATGCCCAGGGGATGGCGGTCGCCCACGCCGGACGTCAGCGTCTGGATGTGGAAGTTGCCGGCGATGCGGTCCAGGCACACGGTCTCGAAGCCGCTGCGCACCACCAGGAAGGCCATGTCGCCGGTCTGCTCGGCCAGGCGCCGCAGATGCGGATGGCTGGTCTCGCGCAGATTGTTCTCGGGCAGGGCGCACAGCCCCAGCTCGTAGATCAGCGGGCCCAGCCGATAGCCGCGCTGGCCTGGCACGCGTACCAGCATGCGCTCGCTGACCAGCCGCTGCAGCAGGCGATGCGCGGTGGATTTCTCCATGTCCGCGCGTTGCGCCAGATCGATCAGGCGCAGGTGCTGCGAGGGGCTGCTGGCGATCAGGCGCAGCAGGTCGACGGCGCGGCCCACGGTACTGGCCGGCGAGGCTCGGTTTTGCATGGTGTGTATAAACCGCCGGTGGCGTTCATCCAGGACGTCATACAAATTTCCAGATACTGGGAAGAAAAATATCACGCGCCACGCGAGCCACAAACAAGTTTTTTGGCTCACTGCGCGACGTGCTCCACAACGGTGGATGGCGCGCGCGATAGCGGTGCCTGCGTGGCCTCATCGCGCGCTTGTGGTGCGCCGCTCCGCACCAAACGAGTGAGGCCGCGGCGCGGCGAAAACGCGTAGTTTTACTAAGTGGGAAAAAGCGGCGGAAAAGTTGACGGGCCTATCCACCGGTTCCAATATCGACGCAAGGCCACCCACGGGGTGCACAAGAGCGAGTGGCTCGCCTATCACAGGGGATCGTCACATGAACAGGATCTTTGCCTGGGCCGGGGCCACGCTTGCCCTCGCGCTGGCCGTCGCAATGCCCGCCAGCCACGCCGCGGAATACCCGGAACGTCCGATACGCATCATCGTGCCGTATCCGCCCGGCGATCTCGCCGACGTCATTACCCGGCTGGTCGGCAACGATATGTCGCAGGAGCTCGGCCAGTCCGTCGTCGTCGAGAACCATCCCGGCGCCTCCGGCCTGATCGGCCTGCAGCTGGCCGCGCGCGCCGAGCCCGATGGCTACACGCTGGTCATGGGGCAGATGGGCGCGGTCGTCGTGGCGCCGCTCACCAACGATTGGCCCATCGACGTGCGCAAGGCGCTGACGCCGGTCGCGCTGGCCTACACCAATTACATGATGCTGGTGGCCAAGCCCGATTTCCCGGCCAAGACCTTGCCCGAGCTCATCGCCTATTCGAAGGCGAACCCCGGACGCGTGCGCGTCGGCACCAACGGCGAAGGCGGCTTTCCCCATCTATCGATGGAGCTGCTCAAGGAGAAGGCCGGCTTCGACTTCACCAATATCCCCTACAAGGGCAGCACGCAGATCATGTCGGACCTGATGTCCGGTCGCGTCGAGTTGACCGTGTTCGGCTATTCCGGCCTCTACCCCTATGTCCAGGACGGCCGCCTGATCGCGCTGGGCGTCACCGGACGCAGTCGGGCGCCCAACGCCCCGAACATTCCCACCTTCGGCGAAAGCGTCCCGGGTTACGAGGCGCTGGGCTGGTTCGGGCTGTTCGCGCCCGCCGGCACGCCGGCCGACGTCGTGGCCAAGGTCAACAAGGCCTTGAACAAGGCGGTGAGCGATCCACAGGTCCAGGTGCAGGCGCAACGGCTCGGGCTGGATGCGGCGACCGGTACGCCCGCGCAGTTCGCCAAGGTCTGGCAGGACGACTACGCGAAGTGGGGCGGCACCATCGGCAACCTGGGCCTGGAAAAGAAGAAGTGAACCGCCGCACGAGCGGCGCCGCGGCCGCGGCGCCGCCAGCAAAAAGGAGAAGCGCAGCATGACCGCACCGGAACGTCCTTCCCCCAAATACGAGCCGTTCGGCTGGCACCATTGGCCCGACGACTTCTGGATGTCGTATCAGTTCCGGCGCGGCCTGGGCGAGACGCAGGAAGGCGGCGGCGCCGTCAGCGAAGTCTTCCAGGCGGCCACCCACATCACCGCCGGCGATTTCGAAACCTGGTACACCGCCTGGCGCCATATCGCCGACCGCAATGCGCGCCGGGGCGACGAGGCCCTGGCGGCGGGACACGTGCGCACGGCCATGAACTGCTGGCTGCGCGCCGCGAACTATTACCGTGAGGCGGAGTTCTGGCTCACGCCCGACGATCCGCGCCGCCTGGATGCCTTCACGCAGGCCGAGCGCGCGTCCGCCAACGCCTTCACGCGCATGGACCCGCCGGGCGAGATCGTGGAAATCCCCTACGAAGGCGGCAAGACCCTGCCGGCGTACTTCGTGCGCTCGGCCAATGGCGGGCCGCGCCAGCCGGTGCTGATATCGGTGGGCGGGCTGGATTCCTACAAGGATGAGCTATGGTTCATGACGGGCCGTGGCGCGGTGCAGCGGGGCATGTCGGTGCTGATGGTGGACGGTCCGGGGCAGGGCGGCGCGCTGCGCCGGCATGGCTTGGTCACCCGCCACGATTACGAAGTGCCGATCGGCCGTTGCATAGACTGGCTGTCGGCGCGGCCTGACGTCGACACCAGCCGCATCGCGGTCAGCGGCTCCAGCCTGGGCGGCTATTACTCGGCGCGCGCCGCGTCCATGGATTCCCGGCTGGCGGCCTGCATCTCGCACGGCGCCATCTGGGATATCCACGAACGCTGGAAGGCGCGCGACGACAACCACGGCCTGGCCGGCCACATCAAGTGGGTGTTCGGCGCCCGGGACATGGCCGAAGCCACCGAGATCGCTCGCCCCTTCACGCTGGAAGGCGTGCTCGAGCACATGAAATGCCCCTACCTGATCATCCACGGGGGCCACGATGTACTGGGCGTGGAAGCGGTCAGGAAGGTGCACGACTACGCCACCGCGCATGGCGTCAAGGCCACGCTGAAGCTGACAAGCGAAGAGGAAACCGGCGCCGAGCATTGCCAGCACGACAACCCCACGCTGGGGCAGGAGCTGATGCTGGACTGGCTGGCGGACGTCTTCGGCATCGACCAGAACACGCTGTCGTTCTTCCCCGGGTAGTTGGAGAAAGCAATGAGTCATTGGTTCGAGTACTTCCCCAGCAACCATATGTGGTCGCAGGGCATGATGTTCGGCATCGAGATGGCCGGCTGGGGCGCGGCCTCGATCAGCGAGATCGACCAGATCGGCCAGAAGCTGAAGGGCCACGAAGGCGACAACGAGCTGTGGTGGAAGGAATGGGTCGACATGGCCCGCCGCATCGAAGGCTTCGGCGACCAGGAAGAAGGCAAGGGCCACCGGCTGACCTCGGGCGCCTATTACCTGCGCGCGGCCATCTATTACTTCTGCGGCGAGCGTTTCATCGCGCCATCGGAACGCAAATGGGAGACCTATCGCGACTGCCTGCGTTGCTTCGCCAAGGGGCTGGAACGGCGTTTTCCGCAGATCACCCGCGCCGAAGTCCCGTATGAAGACACCACGCTGCCCGCCTGGTGGCTGCGCGCGGACGTCGACGGCCCGGCGCCCACCGTGGTGATGTTCGACGGCCTGGACAACGCCAAGGAAATGAGCGTGCTGTTCGGCGGCATCGAGATCGCCAAGCGGGGCATCCACGTGCTCGCGATCGACGGTCCGGGGCAGGGCGAGGCCCTGCGGCTGCAGGGCATACCCAGCCGCTACGACTACGAGGTTCCCGCGGGCGCGGCCTACGACTGGGTCGCGGCGCGTCCCGAGGTGGACCCCAGCCGCGTCGCCGTGATGGGCTTTTCCATGGGCGGCTACTACGCGCCGCGCGCGGCGGCCAAGGATCATCGCTTCGCGGCCTGCGTCGCCTGGGGCGGGCACTTCGATTATCACGAGTCCTGGACGCGGCGCCGCCGCATCATGGAGTCGGGCGGAACGAAATTGTCCGCGCCCGGCTTCCAGCTGCCCTGGGTACTGGGCAAGCCCGACATGGACGCCTGCATGAAGAAGCTGGAAGACTACCGCCTGAAGGACGTCGCGCCGGAGCTGGTGTGTCCGTTCTTCTGCCTGCACGGCGAGAACGACACCATCGTCCCGGTGGAGTTCGCCCAGCGCCTGTATGACGCCGTCGGCGCCCCGAACAAGACGCTGCGGGTGCTGACCGCCTACGAAGGCGGCAGCGAACACTGCCAGGAAGACAACCGCCAGGTCGGCGCGAACATCATCGCGGATTGGCTGGCGGACAACCTGTAGCGCCGGGCGCCAGCTGGCGTCCGCTACGCCTGGGACAGGGACAGGCCGGCATGGCCGGCCTCATCGCGGCCGGCGGCGGGACCGGCCTGTTTCGATACGCCTTCCATGCGGAACAGCCGCATCGTTTCGTCCGTATCGCGCGCCAGCCTTTCCAGCGACACGGCGGCGGCGGCCACCTGCTCCACCAGGGATGCATTCTGGCGGGTAATGCCGTCCAGCTCGCCGATCGCCGCGTTGGCCTGCGAGATGCCGTTGAGCTGTTCGTTGGCGGCGCTGCTGATGCCTTCCACCAGCGTATTCACTTCCTCGACGCCGTTGAGCACTTCGCTCATGGTCTTGCGCGCGGCGGCCGTTCGCGCATTGCCTTCCACCACCTTCAGCGCCGAATCCTCGATCAGGTGCCTGATTTCCTTGGCCGCATGGCCGCTGCGCTGGGCCAGCGCGCGCACTTCACCGGCGACCACGGCGAAGCCGCGGCCCTGTTCGCCCGCCCGCGCCGCTTCCACGGACGCATTCAATGCCAGGATGTTGGTCTGGAAGGCAATGCTGTCGATGATGCGCGTGATCTCATTGATGCGGTCGGAAGACTCGGCGATCGACCGCATGGTCGCGCTGACCTGATCGACGGCTTCCGTGCCCTGGCGGGCGATCAGCCGCGTGCCCGCGGACAGCCGGCTGACGTCATTGGACGCCGCCGCCGCCAGGCTGACGGTGGTGGTGATTTCCTCCATCGACGCCGCCGTCTGCTGCACGTTGCCGGCCTGCGCCTCGGTACGCTCGGACAGGTGCAGATTGCCGCGCGTCAGCTCGACGGCGCGCGCCACGATGTCGCGGCTCTGGTCGCGCGCGTCGCGGACGATGGACCCGACGTTGATGCGCAGCTGTCCCAGCGCCGCCTGCAGCCCGCCCACTTCATCGTCGCGCGTGGGTGCCGCCGATTGGGTCAGGTCGCCGGCCGCCAGGCGGTTCGCCGCCAGCACCACGTCGTTCAAGGGCGCGACCAGGCGGGTGCGCAGGAAGTGCCAGGTCACCGCCAGCAGGGCCAGCCGCAGCAGCCAGGCGGCCGTGTGCACGATGGCGGAGTCGGAGGGCAGGAAACGGTCGATGGCCAGGAACGCCGCCAGTACCGCGATGAAGAACAGCATCAACTGGCCGGCAAGGCCGAGCTGCAGGGCCGTGCCCAGACGTCCCCGCAGATTGCGTCGTACGGGACGGCCCTTGGACAAGGCGTGTAGCCGGCGCCCGGCCTTGGCCTCCTGGCGCATGGTGGCGTACAGCGCTTCCGCGTCCTCTATCTGCGCCTCGCTGGCCTCCGTGCGCACCGACATATATCCGACGGGAACGCCGTCTTCCATCAACGGCGTGGCATTGGCCATCACCCAGTAGTAATCGCCGTTCTTGCGGCGGTTCTTCACCGCGGCCGACCACGGCCGTCCCGAAGCGATCGTCGCCCACATGTCGCGAAACGCCTCTTCCGGCATGTCGGGGTGGCGGATGATGTTGTGCGGCTTGCCGAGCAACTCCTCCTTGGCGTAGCCGCTGACCTCGGCGAACATCGCGTTGCAGTAGACGATTCGTCCCTTGGTGTCCGTTTTCGAAACCAGGGTGTGTCCCGTGGGAAAGGGAAATTCGTTCTCGGTGACCGGCAGGTTCAGGCGCATTGTTGTCTGTCGTGGGCGAAGGCGTGGCAGCGGTAGTGCCGGTCTTGCGTGGTTATAGAATGGGCTGCCGATTCTATTTGCGTGTGGACGATGGCGGGTTGATCCATGTCAAAGACACAACTGGCGCGTTTGTTAAGCGAGGTGCCGCGTCGTTATCTGCTCCCGCCGCTGCCCGAAGGTTCGCCGCCCGGGGATGCGGACGCCGGCACCGTGCTCGCACGGGTGCTGGAGCGGGTGCGTGCGACCCTGTCGCACGGTGGAACGCCCACTGCGGCGCTGAAGGCCGGGTTCTTGAATGCCCTGGCCCGGCTTATCCACGAGGCCATGCGCGAGCGTGCCGGCGACCCGATCTTCCAGGCCATGGTGCTGCGCCATCGCACACCGCGCGTGCGCGAATATGCGTCGCTGGCGGCGCATGCGGAGCGGGATCGCCGCGAAGTGCGCGCCTTGGTGAACGGCGTCGCGCATCCCGGAAAGCAGGCGCGACGATCACCGGGTCCCGTGCACGATGCGCTGGGGCGCCTGCACGCGTTGGCGGAAGCGTCGGCCTGGGGACACCTGCGCCAGGCGGCGCGGCGTGCGCTGGAGATACCCGACATCCTCGGCGATGCCGCCATCGCAAGCGCGCTGGCCGGCCTGACGGCGAGTCCGGCGCTGGCGCGCCTGGACCTGCTGGACACCCTGGTGGCCGATGGCGACGTGCGCCGGTATCAGGCGCTGTGGGACCTGAACGGTCCCCGGTCCGGCAGCGCCGCGGCCGTGGCGCGCGGATCGGCGTCGCAGCGGCGCGGCGCCGAGGTGGAAGCCCAGGCAGCACGCGCCATCGAAGCGTTGGCCCGGCGGCTCGAACTTAATGTAGCCGGGGATGAGGCCGGGCAGGGCGGCCAGACGGCGTATCGGGTGGCGATGTCCATGCGGGTGCCGGCGCCCCTGTCCGCCGGTGCCGATCGTGCCAAGACGGAATGGGACGTCGTCCTGCTGCGTCGGAGCGGGGCGCCGCCGGAGATCGGCGCGGACCTCGGCAGCGCCGGGGCCCCCTGGGACGTTTGCCTGCTGGTCGAAGCAAAGGCGTCGCTGGACGCCGCGACCACGGATCTGCAAAGACTGTTGCGCGGCCTGCGCCTGCTTGCCGGCGCCGACGCCAGCCTGGTCTACCACTTCCAGACGCGCGGCGGCAGCGTTCCCGTATCCGGCGCGTCGCTGCGCGCGCTGCGCATGTCGTGCACCGACGATGCGGCCCTGCGCTCATCGGTACTCTATTGTTGCGACGCATCCCAGGAAGCGCAAACACGCCCGCTCGGCGCGGCCAGCCGGATGCAGCTCCTGTCGGCCCCCGCCAGCCTTGCATATGCCGCGCATTGCGCGGAAGATTCCCGGGCAAGCTCCGACATGCTCGAACCGGTCTGGCAGGCGCTCCTGGCCTTACCTGCCTGGGCCCCCGTGCTGCATCAATACACGACCCTGCGCCAGGTTCGCGAGTTGCTGGTCCATGTCGACGACGTGTTCGCGACGGTCGCATCCACGGTCTAAGCCATCTCCCGCCATCCATGCGCGCTATCGATACCTGGTTGCTGATTCTTTCCGCCGCCACGCTCGCCGCGGGTGGGCTGTGCTGGGCCGCTGGCCGTCCGCTGGCGGCGCAGGTGCTATGGCTGGCGGGCGTGGCGCCTGTCCTGCTGGCGCTGTCCCTATCCATCGTCAAGGCCTTGATGCGACGGCAGCCGGGCGTCGATGTGCTTGCCTGGATCGCGATCGCGATGGCCGTGGCATTGGGCGAGTCGCCCACCGCGGCGATCATCGCATTGATGGTGGCCGGCGGGCGGGCGCTCGAGCGCTACGCCGAGCAGCGCGCCGAACGCGAAATGACGGCGCTGTTGCAACACGTGCCGCGCGCGGCGACCCGCTTCGAATCGGGGGAATGGCGCCAGGCGGATCCCGATGCCATTCGTAGCGGCGATCGCCTGCTCGTGCGGGCCGGCGACGTCGTGCCGGTGGACGGCACCCTGGCGGGGCAGGCACAGCTGGACGAGTCCTCGTTGTCGGGGGAATCGCGCGTGCTGGTGCGCCAGCCCGGGGAGTTCGTGCGCAGCGGCGCGGTCAATGCCGGCGCGCCGTTCGAAATGCGGGCCGCGGCCGCGGCCCGCGACAGCACGTTCGCCGGTATCGTCCGCATGGTGCGGGAAGCGCGAGGCCAGCGCAGCCCGTCCGCGCGCCTGGCCGATCGCTATGCGCTGGTTTTCGTGATCGGGTCGCTGCTGATCGCCGGGGGAAGCTGGTTGCTGACGGGCGACCCGTTGCGGGCGCTCGGCGTGCTGGTGGTGGCGACGCCCTGTCCGCTGATACTGGCGGTGCCGGTGGCCATCGTTTCCGGGATCTCCCGCTGCGCCAGGCGGGGCGTGCTGGTCAAGGGCGGCGGGGCGTTGGAGCGCCTGGGCGCCGCGACCATCCTGTTCTTCGACAAGACCGGCACGCTGACGGGAGGCAACGCCAGGCTGGTGGCCATCGAACCCGCGCCTGGCGTCTCGACGCAGGCCGTCCTGCGGCTGGCGGCCTCGCTCGGGCAGGCGTCCGGCCACGTCGTATCCGCGTCCATCACCGTGGCGGCGCGCGAACGCGGCGTGCAGCTGGCGCAACCCCTGCACGTGCGCGAGCGCGCCGGCGCCGGCGTGGAAGGCGAAATCGATGGCCAGCGCGTCACCATGGGGTCGTTCGCCTATGTGCGCGAGGCCGCGCCCGCCGAGCCCTGGAGCACCGAGTTCCTGAGGCGCATCGGCTACGAGGGTGCGGCGGCCGTTTTCGTGGCGGCCGGCGGAAAGATGATGGGCGCGATCCAGCTCGCCGATGAGATACGCCTGGAAACGCCGCGCACCCTGCGCATGCTGCGCCAGCAAGGCATCCGCCAACTGGTGATGCTGACCGGCGATCGGCGCGACGTGGCCCAGACCCTGGGCGCGATCCTCGGCGTGACGGATGTGCGCGCCGAGCAGACTCCGGCGGACAAGCTGGCCGCCATCGCGGCTGCCCGCAAGCAGGGCATCGTGGTGATGGTGGGCGATGGCGTGAACGACGCCCCTGCGCTCGCCGCGGCCGACGTGGGCATAGCCATGGGCGCCCGGGGTGCGGCGGCGTCTTCCGAGGCCGCGGACGTCGTACTGCTGGTCGACCGCCTGGACCGCATCGTCGACGCCATGCGGGTGGCGCGCCGCGCGCGCCGCATCGCCCTGCAGAGCGTGCTGGCGGGTATGGGCCTGTCCGTCGTCGCGATGGGCGTGGCCGCCGCCGGCTATCTGCCGCCGATGTGGGGCGCCATCCTTCAGGAAGCGATCGACGTCGCCGTGATCGTCAACGCGCTGCGGGTCCTCGTCGTCGCGCCGCCGGCGCAGGCCCGGCTTGCGCCGGCGGATGCGGCCGGCCTGATGGCGGGCCATGCCGCGCTCGAACCCTTGATGGCGCGGATACGTGAACTGGCCGATGGACTGCCGGCGATGCCGAAGACCGAGATCGCCAGCGCACTGAAAGACCTGCACGCCGCGCTCGCGCGGGACCTGCTGCCTCACGAGCGTCGCGACGATACGGAAATCTATCCCCGCCTGGGCGATCTGCTCGGCGGTGATGACCCGATGGCCGCGATGAGCACCACGCACAGGGAAATCTTTCGCGTCATCGCGGTACTGGGCAAGATGATCGCGGATATACCGCCCGAAGGCCCCGATCCGGAATCGCTGCGGGAATTCCAGCGCCTGCTGTACGGACTCGACGCGATCGTGCGCCTGCATTGCGTGCAGGAAGACGAGATTTTTCACACACTGGCCGAAGCGGCCTGAGCCCGCTGCCGCCCACACCGCGGAAGACGCCGCGCCGTTCTATGCGGAGACGCAGGAAAGCGCGGCTCAGGCCAGTACCACGTCCACGCCGGCGCGGCGCCAGCGCTGCAGTTCGTCTTCGATGCCGTCGCCCTCATGCGGGTTGGTGACGATGCGGCTGACTTCCTGCGGCTTGGCATAGCGCACGCGGCTGACCAGTCCGACCTTGCTGTAGTCGGCAAGCAGCACGCGCTCCCGGGCCTGCTCGGCCATCGCTTGCGCGACTTCCGCTTCGTGGGGGGCGTAACTGGTCGCGCCGTGCGTGGCGCTGAGCCCTACCGGCGACAGCAAGGCCAGGTCCGCGTGGTAGCGTCCGATCTCGTTGATCGTGCCGCTGCCATAGGTTGCCGGCACGTCGCCGTGCGGCGTGCCGCCCAGCAGGATGACTTCATGGCGCGGCGATTCGCTGGAATCGTCGCGGCGCGCCAGGGTCATGGCGATGCCCAGGGAATTCGTCACCACGGTCAGCCCGGACATCCCGCGCAATGCTTCGGCCAGGTAGCCGGTGGTCGTTCCGGCATCCAGCAGGATCACCTGTCCCGGCGCCAGCATCGGCAGCACGGCGCGGGCGATGGCGCGCTTTTCGCGCGCTCGCAGGTGCTGGCGCTGCGCGTAGGGCGGCTCGGCATGCGCCGCCGTCGTGACCACGCCGCCATGGACCCGCCGCAGCGCGCCCTGCGCTTCCAGTTCGAGGACGTCGCGCCGCACCGTCTCGCGCGACACCGACAGTTCGCGCGCGAGCCGCTCCGTACTGACGCGCTCGAAGGCGCCGAGCAAGGCCTGGATGCGGGCGATGCGTTCTTCCTGCAGCATATCGGTCTAATCGTGATCGGTTGCGCACGAAAGACGCCGCGCCACCTGACATGGCGCGGCGTCTTTCACCGGCAAAGCGTCAAAGCATCAAAGATCTTCCATGCCCATCGCGGGATCGCTCAGGCCGTCCTTGCCCGTTTCGACGCGGCCCGCGAATCGGCGCGACCAGCCGGGCTGCTCGGCGCAAGTGACCAGGAAATCGTACCACTGGGCGCTGTCCTTCAGGTCCCAGTGCACGTCCTGCGTGGCGCCGGCGGCGACCGTCAGGTTCCACGGCCCGTCGTTGCGATAGGCCTTGGCCCGTACCGTCAGGTGCGCGTCCTTGCCGCCGGTGTTCATGCCGGTCAGGTAGACGTTGCCGTTCGCCACGTCGTAGCAGACGCGCACTTCGGGCACGGCGGCGCCGTTGGCCGCCTGCGCCGCCAGGTCGCCGGTGTAGCCCCGGTGATAGCCGTTCGGTCCCAGCACCCACAGGTCGTAGCGGCCGTCATCGGTGGCCTTGGTGTCCCAGCTGTCGTCCAGCTGTTTGCCGGCCTCGACAACGTAGCGGCGCGGGATACGGTCCAGGTGCAGGCGGTCGTACACGTGGAAGACGGCGGCCGCCGAACCCGTATTGGAGAAGATCAGCTTGACGGCGCCGGTTGCAGCGTCGGCGCGCGCGCTGGTGTGCAGCTCGTACGGCAAGGCGCGCGACGGACGCGTGCCGCCGCCCTGGCGCGGCAGGTTCTGCGGCGTGGGCAGGGCCACCTGGCCCAGCGCATCCTGCGAAATGCGCAGCGTGTCCGCGTCGTTGCGGGTGCGGCGGCCGCCCAGCGTGGGCAGCGCATCGTCGTTGGGCGTCGCGAAGTTGAAGGCCGAGGTCAGGTCGCCGAAGACCGCGCGACGGTAGGGACTGATCTGGGTTTCTGCGACCCCGAAACGGGCCTCCAGAAAACGCAGCACGGACGTATGGTCGAACTGCTGCGAATTCACCCAGCCGCCACGGCTCCATGGCGAGATCACATACATGGGAACGCGCGGTCCCGGACCGTAGCAGTCGCCGTCCGGCGTGGGCATCGAGGTGTTCGGCACCACGCCATGCGTGTAGTACTCGTACGACATATCGGCGGCGCTCAGCGTCGATTTACCGAAGGTGGCGCCCGACGTCATATCCAGCGACGGCGCGCAGGGCGGCGGCACGTGGTCGAAATAGCCGTCGTTCTCGTCGAAGTTGATCAGCAGCACGGTCTTGGACCATACGTCCGGATTGGCGGTCAGCGCATCCAGCACTTCCTGGGTGTACCAGCCGCCTTGCACGGGGCTCGACGGACCGGGATGCTCGGAATACGTTTCCGGCGCGATGATCCAGGAAACCTGCGCCAGCTTGTTGTCCAGGATGTCCTGCTTGAAGGTGCCCAGGAAACCGCCATCCGGCATCGTGTTGGCGATGCCCTTGTACAGCGGGTTGTTGACGTCGTCGGTGGGGGCATACGCCGGATTCACCGGCACGTCATGGTAGACCGGCTTGCCGGAACGCAGATTGGCGTCGCGATATTGCTTGAAGCCGATCAAGGGGTTGTCGGTGAAGTTGTCGGGCATGTTCTGGTAAACCATCCACGACACGCCGGCCTGCGTCAGCCGTTCCGGGTAGGTCGCCCAGTCGAAGCCCGTCGTGGCCAGGTTGGTGGTCGTGTCCAGGCCGTCCCATACGTTGTTCACCACCACGTGCGCGGACGGTGTCGTCGCGCCGTTCGTGCCGGTCCAGTGGAACAGGCGATTGGTATTGGTGCCGCCGTGCAGGGAGCAGAAATACCCATCGCACAGGGTGAACGCATTGGCCAGGGCGAACTGGAAGGACGCTTCCTGTTCGGTGAAGTAACCCATGGATTGCGTACGCTTGTAGCGCGCCCACTGGTACATGCGGCCCTTGTCCCAGGCGTCACGCGCGTCCTTCCAGCTGTGCGGCGTGCCGCTGACGCGCTGCGCATTGCCCGCGGTCTGGTCCAGGTGATACGGCAGGATGGGCTTGCCGTTGGCGTCCAGCTGCTGCCAGACGTTCAGCGCGTTCGGCACCGGGATCGTGAAGCGATCGCCGAAGCCGCGCACGCCGGCCAGCGTGCCGAAGTAGTTGTCGAAGGAACGGTTCTCCTGCATCAGGATGACGACGTGCTCGACATCCTTGATGGTGCCCGTGCGATTGTTCGCCGGGATGGCCAGCGCCCGGCGGATGCTGGGCGGGAACATGCTCAGTGCGGTCAGGGACGCGGTGGCGCCCAGGCTGTTGCGCAGAAACTTGCGTTTGGCGTTGTTGATCATTGTCGGTTCGCGGGTCGGTTGTGGCGCGAAGGCCTGCATGGCGGGCGTGATGCCGCCAGGGTCGCTATCGGAAGAAAGAGGAAGAGCGCGGAAACTACGTCCGCGGCGGACGGCCGCCTACGGCGCGCAGTGCATCACCGGCGCGGGGGGCTGCGGCGTTCCCGGCTGATCCAGGTTCGTCGGTTGGGTGGGGGTATCGGGATTCGACGGAGCGTCGTCATCGTCGTCGTGGTCCCCACCGCAGGCGGTGAGCGAACAAGCGATGGCGACAGCGGCCAGCAGCATGGGCCAGCGCGCGGCGGGACGGGCGTGGGAGCGTTGGATAGGGGTCGGTTTCATGCGGCGAGGGAGGCGGGTTGCAGAAACGGCCGTTCAACCGGCCGTGCGCGTCGGATTGTGCGTTTGAGGAGACTCAAACGCACAATTCCAAAAAAGTGCAACCGCATGATCGGCCAGCGAAGTGACATGGCCGTGACAGGGAGGTTTAAGGAAGATGGCGGGAATGTGGAGACGACGCGTACCGGCAGCTATGGATATTCACTTCCCCTGTTGCAGGCTTTGCTTCAAGCCGGTCTGCTCCGCCGCGGTGCGCGAGACTTCCAGTTTCCTGGCGATCACCGCCTTGAACTCGCTCGGCGAATTGCCGGTGGGGATGAATCCCATGGACAGGAATTTCTCGCCCAGCTTGGGATCGCGCAGGGCCTCCATGAGCGCGCTGTTCAAGGTGGATTTCAGGCTGTCCGGCATGCCCTTCGGCCCGACCAGGCCGTAGAAGAACGTGCTTTCCAATCCAGGCACCGCTTCCGAAAGCGTCTGCACGTCGGAAAGCCCCGCCCAGCGCGTGGTCGATCCCACGGCGATGGCGCGCGCGGCGCCGCTTTTGATGTAGGGCAGCGCCACGCCCAGCGGCAGCACCAGCATGTCGACGTGGCCGGCGATCAGGTCGGTCAGCGCCGGGCCTGTTCCCGGGTAGCCGATGATGGTGGTTTTCACGCCGGCGGCGTCCTGTATCCGCAGGCTATCCAGGTGCATGCCGCCACCCGAGACGACCGCGAAGTTGAGTTTGCCTGGATTCTTTTTGGCGTAGGCGACGAAGTCGGCGAAGCTCTTGATCGGCACCGACGGGTTGACCACCAGCACGGTACCGCCGGAAGCGATCTGGCCGATATGGTCGAAGTCCTTCACGAGGTCGTAACCCAGGTCGTCGCGCACCGCCGCGTTGCCGATATCGGAATCGGTCCAGATGCCCAGCGTGTAGCCGTCCGGGGCGGCGGCCTTCAGATCCCGGATGCCGATGACGCCCGTGCCGCCTGGGCGATTCTTCACGATCACCTGCTGGCCCCACTTGCGGGACAGCACTTCGGCGACGCTGCGCGCGACCGTGTCGGTGCCGCCGCCCGGTGCATAGCCGACGATTAGGGTGACGGGACGGGTGGGGAATTCGGCGGCATGCGCCGCGGGCAACAGCAATGAGAGAGCCGTCCACACGCCGATGGACAAACGGACTATCAGCTTCATTTTGTCTTCCTCCTCAGGGGATGACAGGTCGCGACGCCTTGCTATGCCTGCGGCTTGCGCGATCCTGCGTGATTCACTATACAAAAAAACAAATGACTGTCAAAGAAAATATTCGTCCTCTATAGAAAACGGAAGCGTTGTCTCAGAGTGAGCGCCGGTCCTTTTCATCCTCTTGGCTGACCTCCTCCATCGCCTGTCCGACGACGGATCCTGGAGACCCGCCGAAGCTGTGGCAAAGCCGCCCGTTCCGAATCGCTGGACGTCGTCTATAGAAGACAAAAGTAGCCTATTGCAAACGACAAGTGCATGCCATACCATGACCCAACCGCGGCACACATGTTCCGTCGCACATACCGCCGGCACGTGCTTCCGGCGCTCGAAGATCCACAAGGAGGAGACATGTCCCAGGCCCAACACCCCCCAGCATCCCCACCCGGTCCAGCCGAACACGTCGACGTCCTGATCGTCGGCGCGGGCTTCGGCGGGCTTTATGCCATACACCGCATGCGCAAGCTCGGCCTGCAGGTGCGCTGCATCGAAGCGGCAAGCGGGGTGGGCGGCACATGGTTCTGGAACCGCTACCCGGGCGCGCGCTGCGACGTGGAAAGCCTCGACTACTCCTACTCTTTTTCCGACGAACTGCAGCAGGAATGGAGCTGGTCGCACCGCTACGCCGAACAGCCGGAAATCCTGGCCTACCTCAACCACGTCGCCGACCGCTTCGGCCTGCGCCAGCACATACGCTTCGAAACGCGGGTGACGGGCATGCGCTACGACGAAGGCCGCGCCGTGTGGAGCGTCTCCACCGACAAAGGCCCCGCGGTCGAAGCGCGCTTCTGCATCATGGCCAGCGGCAATCTGTCGGCGCCACGGGTTCCGGACATCCCCGGCATCGAGCGCTTCAAGGGTGAATGGCACCATTCCGCCCGTTGGCCGGAGCAGGGCGTGGACTTCACCGGCAAGCGTGTCGCGCTCATCGGCACGGGCGCCACCGGCGTGCAGATGCTGCCCAGGATCGCCGCGCAGGCAAGCCGGGTCACCGTCTTCCAGCGCACCGCGAACTTCAGCGTGCCCGCGAACAACCATCCCATGCCGGAAGACGAGGAACGCGAGCAGAAAGCCAACTACCCGGCGCTGCGCAAGGCCGCGCGCAAGCAGGCCTCCGGCATGTCGCGCGTCGCCATACCGACCATGTCGGCCCTCGACATGCCGCGCGAGGACAGGCTGCGCCTCTACGAACGGCTATGGGCCAAGGGCGGCAGCGCCCGCATGATGGGCGCGTTCACCGACCTCATGCGCAATGCGGAGGCGAACGAAAGCCTCGCTTCGTTCGTCCGCGAAAAGATCCGCGCGGTCGTCAAGGATCCCGCCACGGCCGACATCCTGACGCCCCGCGATCACCCGATCGGGTCGCGCCGGCTTTGCGTGGATACGGACTACTACGAGAGCTACAACCGGGACAACGTCAAGCTGGTGGACGCCCGCCGCACGCCCATCCAGGAAATCACCGAACAAGGCGTGCGCACCACCGACGCCGACTACGACGTCGACGTCATCGCCTTCGCGACGGGCTTCGACGCCATGACCGGCGCGCTGAACGAGATATCCATCACCGGTCGAGCGGGGGCGCGCCTGGGGGAAAAATGGCGTGCCGGTCCGGCGACCTACCTGGGCCTGATGGTGCACGGATTCCCGAACATGTTCATCGTGACGGGCCCGGGCAGCCCGTCGGTCAAGGCCAATATGGTCACCGCGATCGAACAGCACGTCGAATGGATAGCGGATTGCCTGACCTATCTCGACGACCACGGCATCGACACGATAGAGCCGACGTCCGAGGCCGAAGACGATTGGGTGCGGCACGTCAACGAGGTGGCCAACGGCACGCTTTTTCCGCAGGCCACCAACTCCTGGTACGTCGGCGCCAACATCCCCGGCAAGCCGCGCGTCTTCATGCCTTATGTCGCGGGGCTTCCGGCCTACATCAAGACATGCGAAGAGGTCGTCGCCAACGGCTATCGCGGCTTCGACCTGCGCAAGAACAAGGTGGATGCGGAGGCCGCGCCATGACGGGCCGAAACATAGTCGTGGTGGGCGGGGCGTCCGGCATCGGACTGGAGACTGCCCGGTATTTTCTCGACCGTGGCGACGCCGTGACCCTCATCGACGTCGACGCCGGAAAAGTCAGCCAGGCTGAAGCCGCGCTGGCCCGGTCCGGCGGCCGCGTCATCGGCATGCCGGCCGACGTCAGGGATCGCGCCAGCCTGGACGATGCCTTCAAAAATGGCGCTGCCCGCCATGGCGGCATCGATGCGCTGGTCTACACCGCGGGCGTGCTGCTTCCCGCGACGCTGGCCGATATGACGGACGAGGTCTACGACCTGACGTTCGACGTGAACGCCAGGGGATTCTGGCGCTGCGCACAGGCCGCCTTGCCGCACTTCCCCGATACCGGCGGCGCGATCGTCGCGATATCGTCGTCGGCGGGCCTGCGCCCCAAGGCGGGTAACGGCGCTTACGCGGCGTCCAAGGTCGCGCTGCAGTTCCTGGCGCGTACGCTGGCCCTGGAAGTCGCGCACAGGCAGATACGCGTGAACTGCATCTGCCCCAGCATGCTCAAGACGCCGATGACGGAAAAATTCATCGCCGGATCGGCGCAGGGCGGCTTTCACCTGACGGCCACCACGCCGCTCGGCCGTCTGTGCACGGAGGCCGACATCGCGCGGACCATCGCCTTCCTGTGCTCGGAAGACGCGTCCTTCATCACCGGCGCGACCATCGCCGTGGATGGCGGATCGACCGCCGGCATGCCGATGGCGCGCTGACCGAGCTGCTATAGTCGCAACGACCCTGTGACAGGAATGATTTCATCGTGAGCACTGAGTACGGACTCGAGGCTGAAGCGCAATCGGACAAGCCTGCCCGTTCCGGAAAACACAGAAGCGCGGACGGCGCCGAACGCGTCGTCGGCAAGCCCGTGGGCGCGATCGTTTCCGGACTGGCGGTCCTGCGGGCGCTGCATCAGGCGCAACGCCCGCAAAGGGCCAGCGAGGTCGCGCGGGAAACCGGCTTGCATCGAGGCACGGCATTCAACATCCTGCGCACCTTCCAGCGCGAAGGCCTGGTCGCCTATAACGAACGCGACCAGACCTACAGCATCGGCGTCATGGCCCTGGAACTCGCGCATGGCGTCCTGCGCACCAGCGGCTTGCTGGATGTCATCCGTCCAGAGATGTTTTCACTGGCCGAACGCGTAGGGGTGACGGTCGCGTTGGCGAAGGTCGAAAAAAGCTATGACCTGGTGCTGCTCGACTTCGTCGGCGGCGGCTTTCGCGTCGACAGCTATTTCAGCATGGGCCGCCGGTCGCCGCGCTTCTCAGGGGCATCGGGCCTGGTCATGGCCGCCTTTTCCGGCGCCAGCCCGGAACTGGTGGAATCCGCGTACGGGCAGACGGAATGGTTTCGCAAACCCGCCTTCGAGGAATACCTCCAGCGTATCGAAACCACACGGGCGCGCGGCTACGCCCTGGATTCGGGTGACCGAAGGCGCGGCCTGACGCAGATCGCCGTCCCGATCTTCTCCCAGGCGGGGCCTTTGACGCTGGTCCTGACGGCGGTCAATTTCAGCTACACCATGACCGAACAGAAGATCGCGGAAGTGGCCGAAGCCATGCTGGCCTTCGCCGACCGTATGTCCCCGGAGCTGGGGCGCCTGCGCCTGGAATGATCGAACCGTCGCCCGCGTGGCGCGGTCGTGCTCCAGTCCTGGACCGCGGCAATCACCAGCGTTGCGCCGGCTCCGGCAGCGCCAGCGCCGCGCGCAAGGCCTTGCACATCCGGTGGAACTCCATGTCCACCGCCGCGCTGAGCCGGCGCGCGCGCAGGAAGCCGTGGATCATCCCCACGCCGATGCGCATGTCCACCGGCACTCCCGCGGCGCCCAGCTTTTCGGCATAGCGCCTGCCGTCGTCCAGCAGCGGATCGTGATCCGCCAGCAGCAGATAGGCAGGCGGCAGTCCCGCATGGCTCGCCGCGCGCATGGGCAAGGCATAGCCGTCGTCGCGCAGGGCGGCCACCGAAGGCGGCAGAAAGGATTCCAGCGCGTACGCCATGCCTTCGCGCGTCAGGAAGGCGTCCTGGGTATTGTGCAGATAGCTCGGGGTGTCGAGGTCCGCATCCAGCGTCGGATAGGCCAGGGCCTGCATGCGCAGCCCGGGACCTCCACGATCGCGGGCCAGCAGGGCGCAGGCCGCCGCCAGATTGGCGCCCGCGCTGTCGCCCGCCACGGCGATGCGATCGGCATCGATGCCCAGCATGCCGGCTTCGCGCGCCGCCCAGGCCAGGGCTTCGTAGGCGTCTTCAGTGGGCGCCGGATAGGGATTCTCGGGCGCGCGGCGGTAATGCACGCTCAGCACCTGCGCGCCGGTATTCGCGGCCAGGCTGGCGGTGATGAAGTCGTGTCCCTGCGGACTGCCGGCGACGAAGCTGCCGCCGTGCAGGTAGACGATCGCCGGCAGGGGCGTATCCGCGCGCGGCCGATAGACGCGGACGAGGATTTCTCGGCCGGGCAGCACGATGTACGTATCGTTGACGTCCAGGGACGCGGGGTAGGGCTCGCTGATCAGCGCGGCCTGGCGATCCGCGCGCGCGCGCCGCTGCGCCAGGGTCAAGGCGCCAAGCTCACCCATCTCAGCCAGGGCCTTGCGAGTACGGTCTACATAGTCCTGGATGCCGGGATCGTAAGCCATGGAAGACACCTGCCGCGGTTGTAGAGTGGGGTGATCCACTCTACAAGATGGCCGTGCCTGTGCCAATAGCGTCGGCTTACCCTTTCCGCGATCGCGTCACGCCATCGAACGCCGTCTGCACCATGCGGCGCAGCAGCGGCTGCACGCGCTCGGCGCGCTCGGGCAGATAGTCGAAAGGCAGCGCTTCCTGCATGTAGCTGCACTGGGTCATTTCCAGCTGTATTGCATGGATGCCCTGTTCCGGCTTGCCGTAGTTGCGGGTGATGTATCCGCCCGTGAAGCGGCCGTTCAATACGCTGGTGTAGCCGTCAGTCTCACCTTCGCGGGCCACCGCGGCCACGGCTTCGGCGATGTCCTGCGCGCAGGCGATGCCTTTGCCCGTGCCCAGGTTCAGGTCCGTCAGCTTGCCTTCGAAGAACCGCGGCAGCACCGAGCGGATCGAGTGCGCATCCCACAGCAACGCGACGCCGTGCTGGTCGAGCAGGCGGTTGAGCTCCTGCGCCAGCTTGTCGTGATAGGGCTGCCAGATCTGCGCGCGGCGCACGGCGACTTCGGCGTCGTCAGGGACATCCTTGGGGTCGCGATACAGCGGCGTGTCGTCGAAGGTGTCGACGGGGCACAGGCCCGTCACGCTCTGGCCCGGATACAGGCTGCTGCCGTCGGGCGGACGATTCAGGTCGGCGACGTAGCGCGAATGGGTGGCCACCAGCACCGATGCGCCCATGCCGACCACGAAGTCGTACAGGCGTTCCAGGTGCCAATCGGTATCGGGAACCTGCCGCGCCTCGTCGGTCAGGCGTTCCGCGATGGCAGGCGGCAGGTAGGTGCCGACGTGCGGCATGGAAACCAGCATCGGCGCGGTGCCTTGCCGGAAGGTAAAAACGGGACGATCGGTAATGGCTAGTGACATCGTTTCCTCCAGATGTTGAATAATCGTTCGAGCCAGCCAGCGCCTGGCGCGCGGGCGGGCGGGCGTCAGCGATCCGCGACCAGCGCGCGCCGCACTTCCACGAATGCGGCCGCGGCGCTGTCGCGCAATGCGTGCCGGCCATCCTGCACGCGCAGCCTGCCTGCGACCCACACCTTGCCTATCGCGGACGTGCGATGGCTGCCGAAGACGTGCGCGGACAACATGTCCCGCGCAGGCAGGCCCGCCAGGGCGACGTGGCCCGGATCGAGCTCCAGGAAGTCGGCTTGCTGCCCGGCGGCGAAACCCGCCACCGGGCGGCCGGCGGCCTGCGCGCCGCCCGCCACCGCGGCCAGCGTCATCGCGGTGGCGACGTGCGGTTGCGCGGCATCGGCCATGACGTTGCGTTGCCGCGTGGTCAGGCGCAGGCCGTATTCCAGCCACTGCAATTCCTCGGCGGCGTTCACGGTGGAATGGCTGTCGGAGCCCACGCCCCAACGTCCTTCTCCCGCGCGCCAGTTCGCCATATCGAACAGGCCGTCACCCAGATTGGCTTCGGTAGTGGGGCAAAGCCCGGCGACGGCGCCGCTGCGCGCGGCGTCCAGCGTTTCGTCGGGCGTCATGTGCGTGGCGTGCACCAGGCACCAGCGCGGTCCGACCGGGGCATGCTCGAGCAGCCAGCGCACGGGCGGCAGGCCGCTCCACGCGATGCAGTCTTCCACTTCCTTCACTTGTTCGGCGATGTGGATGTGGATGGGCGCGGTGGAATCCAGCGCGTCCAGTCCGGCCAGCGCCTCGGCCAGGGAGGCAGGCGGCACCGCGCGCAGGGAGTGCGGCGCCAGGCCCAGCCGTCCGCCCTGGGCCTCGCAAGCGGGCTTCAGCTTGTCGAGCAGGCGCAGCATGGCGGCCGTATCGTGCAGGAAGCGCCGCTGGCCCTCATGCGGCGCCGCGCCGCCGAAGCCGCCGGATTGGTAGAGCACGGGCAGCAGCGTCATGCCGATGCCCGCGCGCTCCGCGGCGCGCAGGACGGCCAACGCCATTTCCGGTCCATGCGCATAGGGCCGGCCGTCGGCGTCGTGGTGCAGATAATGGAATTCGCACACGCTGGTGTAGCCCGCTTCCAGCATTTCCACATACAGCCAGGTGGCGATGGCCTCGGCCTGCTCCGGATCGATGCGGCCCGCGCAGCGGTACATCAGTTCGCGCCAGCTCCAGAAACTGTCCGCGGCCTGGGCGCGGTATTCGGTCAAGCCGCAGAAGCCGCGCTGGAACGCGTGCGAATGCAGATTGGGCATGCCGGGAACGAGCGGGCCGGCGGCCTGGGCTTGTCCCGGTTCGGGTGTGGTGCCGCTGGCGACCCGCGTCAGCCGCCCCTGTCCATCCCAGGCCAGGGTGACGCCGCGCGCCCATCCTTCCGGCAGCAGCGCGTCGGCGGCCCACAGGCTGTTTGCGTGATTCATGTCGCTTCCTGTTGTACTGCGTCGTCCTGCGGCGCAGGCATGTCGATCGACACCACGATCAGGCCCGTGTCGACGGGAGCCTGCTTTTTGGTGCAGCGGACGCGCCATGCGTAGCGTTGGCGGGCCCACCAGAGGCCTTCATCGGGTTCCAGCACGTGCCGGGTGCCGTCGTCGCGCTCCACTTCCCAGCAACTGCCCACGGCCAGCAGCAGGCCGCATGCCGCGCTGGGCACGATGGCGTGGTTGTCGATGACCTGCACGTCGGCCCGCACCGCGCCGCGTCGGCTCATCACGTTGAAGTCTTCCGACGCGCCTCCCTGCAGCGTGCAGGCGACCGCCACGTCGCCGGGAAAGGCGAAGGGCGCCAGCGGCGTGGTCAAGGCATGCTCGCCGGCCTTGAAACCGCCGCGCAGCACCACGCCCGCGCCGCTCAGCAGCGTGATGACGCGATCCACGCCGGCGAAGCTGGAAAACGGCCCGCCCGCGTCGATGCGCGCGACACTGATGCGCCAGAGGAAGTCGTCCATGCCCGCGCCGGGAGGCCAGCAGACAATCTCCCTGGTCAGGCCGCCGCCGTTCTTCCACGGTTGCGCCGGCACGTCGGCCAGGCGAAACAGCACCGGATCGTTGTCCGTGTTCGATGCGATGGGACTATGCACGTTTGAGTACCGCCTGCAAGAATTCGCGTGTCCGTGGCTGCGTCGGCGCGGTGAAGATCCGCGACGGCGGCCCGGCTTCGATGATGCCGCCGCCGTCCATCACCACCACGGTGTCGGCCACTTCCTGCGCGAAAGCCATTTCATGGGTGACGACCATCATGGTCATGCCTTCGGCAGCCAGCATCTTCATCACTTTCAGCACTTCGCCCACCAGCTCGGGGTCCAGCGCGGATGTCGGCTCGTCGAACAGCATGACGCGCGGCCGCATGGCCAGGGCGCGGGCGATGGCCACGCGCTGCTTCTGGCCGCCGGACAGGCTGGCGGGCATGGCGTCGGCCTTGTGCGCCAGGCCGACTTTCTCGAGCAGCGCGCGCGCTTCTTCCTCGGCCTGCTTGCGCCCGATGCCGCGCAGCTTGCGCGGACCCAGCGTGATGTTGTGCAGCACGTTCAGGTGCGCGAACAGGTTGAAGGACTGGAACACCATGCCGACTTCTTCGCGCAGCTTGTTCAGCCGGTTATCGGGCAGCATGCGGCCCGACGCGAGCAGCGGCTGGCCGCAGACCTCGATATCGCCGCCCTGCGCCAGCTCCAGCCCGTTGCAGCAGCGCAGCAGCGTGCTCTTGCCGGATCCGCTGGGCCCGATCACCACGACCACCTGCGAAGGCATGACGTCCAGGTCGATGCCGCGCAGCACCACATTGTCGCCGTAGGCCTTGGTGAGCTGCCGTATGCGCACCATGGGTTGTTGCATGTTCGCGCTCATTGCACCATTCCTCCCGCGCGCAGGCGCAGCTCGATACGCCGCAGCAGGAACGTCGTCACGCCGGTCAGGATGAAGTAGATCACCGCGATGGCCAGATAGACTTCCAGCGACCGATAGGACACCGAAATGATCTTCTGTCCTTCGTGCATCACGTCATGGATGGTCAGCAGCGACACCAATGCCGAATTCTTGATCAGCGCGATGAACTCGTTGCCCAGGGGCGGAATCATGCGTACGAATGCCTGCGGCAGCACGACGCTGGTCATGGCCATGCGGCCCGGCATGCCCAGCGACCGCGCCGCTTCCACCTGCCCGCGGTCGATGGACTGGATGGCTCCCCGCACGATTTCCGACACATAGGCGCCGCTGTAGACGGACAGCCCGATGGTGCCGCAGACGAAGGCCGGCAGCATGATGCCGAACTGCGGCAGCCCGAAGAACAGGATGAACAGCTGCACCAGCAGCGGCGTTCCGCGTATGGCGGCCACGTAGGTGGAGCACAGGCCGTAGACGAAGCGGCGGCGCGGATCGAGCCGGCCGATGCCGACCAGCAGCCCGATCACGCAACCGCACAGCAGCGACACGGAGACGATCTCCACCGTGACCGCCGCGCCTCGCACCAGGTCGGGCCAGTTGGCCCAGACCGGAGAGAAATCCAGATCCATTCAGGGCCTCAGTTGCTGAACCACTTCTTGACGATGGCGTCGTAGGTGCCATCGGCCTTCAGCCGGGCCAGCGCCTTGTTCAGGCTGGCGGTCAGTTCGGGCTGGTCCTTGCGCACGGCCATCCCGTACGCTTCGGTCGTCAACTGCTCGGGCAGCACCTTCAGGCCGCCGCGGGTGCGCACGTACTGGTAGGCGGCGGGCAGGCCGGTCACCGCGGCGTCGGCGCGGCCGATGGCGACCAGGTTGAACATCTGGTCGTTCTTTTCCACTTCGACCAGCTTCACCCCGGGATAGTTGTCCTTCAGGTAGCCGACCGACTTGGTGCCGACCTGCACGGTGACCTGCTTGCCTTCCAGGTCCTTGGGCGTCTTGATGGTGTTGTTGTCGGCCTTCACCATCGCGACCAGGCCGCCCGCGTAGTACGAATCGCCGAAGTCGACAACCTTGCGCCGTTCGTCGGTGATGTAGATCGCCGATACGGCCATGTCGTAGCGCTTGGCCACCAGGCCGGGGATCAGCCCCTTGAAATCGATCTGGGTCCATTCGACCTTCTTGCCCATGGCCTTGGCCAGGGCTTCCGTCAGTTCGATGTCGAAGCCCGTCAACTTGCCGTTATCGACGTACTCCATGGGCGGGAAGGTGGCATCCGTGACGACGCGGATCACGTCGTCGGCATGGGCGGGCGTGGCGGACCACAGGAGGGGACTCAATGCGAGCGCGGCTTGCAGGACGCGGCGACGTAGGACTTTCATTCAAGGCTCCTTGAAGATCGGGACGCGGACGTCCGGGGAAAAAATTCAGGTCAGGTTGAGCAGGCGGGAAACGCGTGCGGCGGCTACCACTACCATCTGGGTCAGTTCATCGGCGCGCGACAGGCCCCGCGACGTCGGCGCCATCAGGGTCAGGCAACCGGCCAGCCGCTGGGCGGGCCCGAAAAGCGGCGCGCTGGCGCCCCAGACACCTTCGTCGATCTCGTTCTGGCTGCGCGCGTATCCGGCCTTGCGGATGGCGGCGAGCGATTCGCGATCGGGCAACTGCGGGTCGTGCGGCTCGTCCTTCCATGCATCCAGCACGGCGTCGCGGCGCGCGGCGGGCAGGTGCGCCAGCAGGCATTTCGCCGTCGCGCCTTTGCGCAAGGCGACGCTGCGACCCTTTTCGAAGGAACAGCGCAGGGCCTGCGGGCTTTCCAGCATGTCCAGGCAGATGGCGCGGTCGTTCACCGCCACGATCAGGCCCACGCTTTCGTTGGACTGGTGCACCAGCCGCTGCATGTCCATGCGCGCCATGTGGACCAGGTTGGAACTGGCGTCGAATCCTTGCGCCAATTGCAGGCCCATGGGGCCCGGCGCGTAACTGCCGTCTTCTTCCTGCACGAACCCCCAATGCTTCAGCCGGGCCAATTGCCGGTAGAGCGAGCTGCGCGGCAGGCCGGTCGCTTCCGCCAACTGCTGCGCCGTCACCGGGCCGTTCCATTGGGCCAGCGTGGCCAGCACCATCAGCACGCGGTCCTGGGAAGCGGAGGTGGTTGTGGACGAGGACATGATGGCGCGAGTATGGGGCGGCCGCGCGCGCCGGCCAAGTAGGGATTCCCGCTGCGTGGGAATCATCGTGGTCTTTTCAGCAGCCCCTGAACAGCGGCGCGGTGCGGGAAGGTGTGCAAACCAAGGGGAAACCCGAATTCATTCCCTATTGCTCGGCGTCCCGTGCGACGTGTTGTAGTCCCAGCCTGTGGGAATTGAAGGCAGTGCATGGCGCTGTAATGGCGCATAACCCGGCACGACGTGCCCCGTCCTGGTGCTGCGTGCTCATGCCGCTCCATCAGGGACTACATGGTTGTTGTATTCCGGTATGGGTGGCCGATTGTTTGTATCTAATGGGATGATAGATTTTGTGATGTTCCTGCGGCATTGTGCTCATCAATGTCGTATTGTTACAACTTAATTGCATATCCTGTCCTTACGTACAATGCCGGAGGCCCGATCAGCCCATAGGATGAACCGTCTTTCACGGAATCATCCATATGGCCTACTCGCTTCCCGCCACTGTCCTGCAAGTCACCGGCCGCGCCTGGATGCGGCATCCGGACGGGTCCCTGACGGAGCTGCACGCCGGCAGCCGCATTCCCCCCGATACGGAAATCGTGACGTCGTCCGGCGCCACGGTCAGCCTGCAGGTCGAAGGCGGGATGCCCATCCTGATCGGCGAGAACCGCGAAGTCGCCCTGACGGATGATATGGCGGGCGCCGTGGACGCCGCCGAAGCGCGCGTGGCGCCGCCGCAGGGCACGGATTCCGACCGCCTGCTCGCCGCGCTGCAAAGCGGCGAGGATCCCTTCGATAACCTGGATCCCACCGCCGCGTTGACCTCCGGCAGCGGCGGGGATGCGGCGGGCAGCAGTTTCGTGCGGCTGGCGCGGATCCTGGAATCGACCACGCCCTTGTCGCTGGAGTATCCCAATCCCGGAGCCGCACAGACCACCGCCAACGTCCCGGCGGCCGGCGTTGCCGGCGGCGATGGCGGCAGCGCCACGGATGGCGCGGGCACCGGCGCCGCGAACACGGGAAGCGGCGGCGCGGCCGCTCCGTCCAGCGGCGTATCCGCCGGTGCTCCCGTCGTGGGGAACGTTCCTTCAGGCGAACCCGCCACGGGCGCGCCGTCCACCGGCACGCCGTCAACAGGCACGCCCGTCGATGTGCCCCATGTGAATACGGCGCCGGTCGCCGCGGCGGACACCGCCACGACCACGCAGAACGCTTCCGTCAGTGGCAATATCCTGCGCAACGACACGGATCCGGACAACGACGCGCTGGCGATCGTCAGGGTCGGCGACCAGCGCATGGTCACCGGCGGGGTCACGGTGGCGGGATCCAGCGGCGGAACGTTCACCGTCTATCCGGACGGAAGCTATGTCTTCAACCCCGGCGCCAGCTACCAGCACCTGGGCGCGGGACAAACCGCCACCAGCAGCGCCAGCTATACCGTCACGGATCCCAGCGGAGCGACCTCGACGACCACCGTCACGGTCACCATCACCGGCGTGAATGACGCGCCCGTATCCACGGGCTTGTCCGATGTGGCGGGGCAGGACGCCCAGCAGGGCGTCAATGTCGACGTATCGAGCCACTTCTCCGACGTCGATACCGGCGACAGGCTGACGTACTCCGCCGTCGGGCTGCCGCCCGGGCTGACCATCGATCCGCGCACGGGCGTGATTTCCGGGACCATCGATGCATCGGCGTCGATGGGCGGCGACCATGGCAAATACCAGGTGGTTGTGACCGCCACGGACGGCATCGGCGCCAGCACGTCGCAGGCGTTCGCCTGGAATGTCGGCAATCCGGCGCCCGTCGCGGGCGACGACAGCGCCTCGGGCGGCCAGAACCAGGTACTGGACGGCAACGTCATCAGCGGCGATGCGCAAGGCCACGGCCGTGACGTCGATCCGGATGGCGACACGCTCGCCGTCATCGACGTCAATGGGCAGGCCGGCAACGTCGGACAGGCCCTGGCGGGCGATCATGGCGGCACTTTCGTGCTGAACGCGGACGGCAGCTACCGCTTCGACCCGGGCGCCGCCTTCAACTACCTGCCGGCGGGCCAGACCCGGGCGACCTCGATCTCCTACACGGTATCGGACGGGCAGGGCGGCGTATCCACGGCTACCCTGACCGTCACGGTGACCGGCACCAACGACGTGCCTGTGATGAGCAGCGGCGTGCACGCAGTCACCGAGGACCAGGGCGTCACCGGCGGCCAGCTTACCGCCGAGGGCCGCTTGTCCATTACGGACGCCGACGCCGGCGAGGCCACGTTCCGGCCGGGAGCGCATTTCGACAGCAGCACGGGTAATGGCAATGCCGCCTTGGGCACGCTGGTGTTCAATGCCGACGGCTCCTATACCTACACCGTGGCGAACGACAACCCTGTCGTACAGGGGCTGAAGAGCGGCGAAAGCATCGTCGAGACGTACACGGTGACCAGCCAGGATGGATCGGCCACCAGCACCATCACCATCACGATCAATGGCACCGACGACCGGGCAGTCATCACGCCCCATGCGCCGGGAGATGACGCAGGCGCGGTCATCGAGGACATGGCCCAGACCGCCAGCGGCAAGCTGGACGTCGTGGACCTCGACGCCGGCCAAGCGGTCTTCGTGCCGCAAACCGGCGCGGCGGGCACCTACGGCACGTTCTCGATCGCGGCCGACGGTGCGTGGACGTACACCTTGAACAACGCCGATCCAGCCGTACAAGCGCTGGGGGCCAACGAGAGCCGAGTCGAGCAATTCACGGTCACGTCCGCCGACGGCACGACAAGCACGGTCATCGTGACCGTCCAGGGCACCAACGACGCCCCCATCATCAACGTCGCGACAGGTGCGGATGCCGGCGCGGTCACGGAGGACGACGCCAAGACCGCCACGGGCCAATTCAGCCAGACCGATGTCGATGCGACTGATACGCACACCTGGACGGTGGATGGCAACGCGCAGGGCGCCTACGGTACCTTCAGCGTCGACCAGACCGGCAAGTGGACGTACACGCTGGACAACGCAGCGGCCCAGTCGCTGACGGCGAAAGACCACATCCAGGAAACCTACACCGTCAAGGTTGACGACGGTCACGGCGGAACGGCGACCAAGTCGGTCACGGTGACGATCACTGGCACGGACGACGCCGCGATCATCACCCCGCACGCGACCGGCAGCGACGCGGGCACGGTCAAGGAAGACACGACCCTGACCACCAGCGGCAAGCTGGACATCGTCGATCCCGATGCGGGTCAAGCGGTGTTCGTACCGCAGGTAAGTACCGCCGGCACATACGGTACCTTTGCCCTGACGACGGATGGCACGTGGACGTACACGCTCAACAACACCGATCCGGCCGTACAAGCGTTGGGGGTTGACGAGACCCGAATCGAACAATTCACCGTCACGTCTGCCGACGGTACGACGAGCACGGTCACGGTGACGGTGCAGGGCACCAACGACGCCCCCACGATTAGCGTCCCGACGGGCGCGGACGCTGGCTCCGTGACGGAAGACGGCACCAAGACCGCCACGGGCCAGTTCAGCCAGACGGACGTCGACGCGACGGACACGCACACCTGGACGGTGGATGGCAACGCGCAGGGCGCCTACGGTACCTTCGGCGTCGACCAGACAGGCAAGTGGACCTACACGCTGGACAACGCCGCCGCCCAGTCGCTGACGGCGAACGATCACATCCAGGAAACCTACACGGTCAAGGTCGACGATGGCCACGGCGGCACGGCGACCAAGTCGGTCACGCTGACGATCAACGGCACCGATGACGCGGCGATCATCACGCCGCACGCGACGGGCAGCGATGCAGGCACGGTCAAGGAAGATACGACGTTGACTACCAGCGGCAAGCTGGACATCGTCGACGCCGACGCCGGTCAGGCTGTCTTCGTACCGCAGACGAGCACTGCCGGTACCTACGGCACCTTCGCCCTGACGACGGATGGCACCTGGACGTACAACCTGAACAACGCTTCCACGGCAGTTCAGCAACTTGCTGTCGGCCAGACGGCGACGGAGACGTTCACGGTAACGTCTGCCGACGGCACGACGAGCACGGTGACGGTCACCGTCCAGGGTGCCAACGATGCCCCGACCATCAACGCCCCGACCGGAGCGGATTCTGGTTCCGTTACGGAAGACGGCGCTAAGACCGCGACGGGTCAGTTCAGCAAGACTGACATCGACGCGACCGACGCGCACACCTGGACCGTTGATGGCAACGCGAAGGGCGCCTACGGCACCTTCGCCGTGGACCAAGCCGGCAAGTGGACCTACACGCTGGACAATACCGCAGCTCAGTCGCTGACCGCGAAGGACCACATTCAGGAGACCTACACGGTCAAGGTTGATGACGGCCACGGTGGCACGGCAACGAAGTCCGTGACCTTGACCATCAACGGCACGGATGACGCGGCGATCATCACGCCGCATGCGACGGGCAGCGACGCGGGAACGGTCAAGGAAGACACGACGCTGACCACCAGCGGCAAGTTGGATGTCGCGGATCCGGACGCCGGTCAGGCGGTATTTGTTGCCCAAAACGTCAACGGCCAGTATGGCTCGTTCACGATGGGCACGGACGGCACATGGACCTACACACTGAACAACGCGTCGACAGTGGTCCAACAGTTGGCCGCCGGCCAAACGGCGACTGAGAAGTTCACGGTGGCCTCCGCTGATGGCACCACGAGCACCGTGACGGTGACGGTCCAGGGCACCAATGATGCCCCGGCCATCAACGCCCCGACCGGCACAGATGCTGGATCCGTCACCGAAGATGGTGGCAAGACCGCGACTGGCCAGTTCAGCCAGACGGACATTGACGCCACCGATACGCATACCTGGACGGTGGACGGCAGCGCCAGGGGCGCCTACGGCACCTTCGCTGTGGATCAGACCGGCAAGTGGACCTACACGCTGGACAACACTGCCGCCCAGTCGCTGACGGCGAACGATCACATCCAGGAAACCTACGCGGTCAAGGTGGACGACGGCCATGGCGGAACGGCCACCAAATCGGTCACGCTCACAATCAACGGTACCGACGACGCGGCGATCATCACGCCGCACGCGATGGGCAGTGATGCCGGAACGGTAAAGGAAGACACGACGCTGACTACCAGCGGCAAGCTGGATATCGTCGACCCCGACGCAGGCCAGGCGGTCTTCGTACCCCAGGCGGGCACCGCGGGCACTTACGGAACCTTCGCCCTGACAACGGACGGCACGTGGACGTACACGCTCGACAACACCAATCCGGCGGTGCAGGCGCTGGGCGTCAATGAGAGCCGAGTCGAACAATTCACCGTTACGTCTGCCGACGGCACGACCAGCACCGTCACGGTGAGCGTTCAAGGCACCAACGACGCCCCGACGATCAACGTACCGTCAGGGTCGGACACCGGGTCCGTCACCGAAGACGGCAGCAAGACTGCGACGGGTCAGTTCAGCAAGACCGATATCGACGCCACCGACACGCACACCTGGACGGTGGACGGCAACGCGAAGGGCGCCTACGGCACCTTCAATGTGGACCAAACCGGCAAGTGGACCTACACGCTGGACAACGCCGCAGCGCAGTCGCTGACGGCGAAGGACCACATTCAGGAAACCTACACGGTCAAGGTCGACGATGGCCACGGCGGCACGGCGACCAAGTCGGTCACGCTGACGATCAACGGCACCGATGACGCGGCGATCATCATGCCGCATGCGACGGGCAGCGACGCGGGAACGGTCAAGGAGGACACGACCCTGACCACCAGCGGCAAGCTCGACGTCGTCGATCCGGATGCTGGCCAAGCGGTGTTTGTACCGCAGACGAACACCGCAGGTACTTATGGCACCTTTGCCCTGACGACGGATGGCACATGGACGTATACGCTGAACAACTCCGCAACGGCGGTCCAGCAACTCGCCGCGGGCCAGACGGCGACTGAGAAGTTCACGGTGGCGTCGGCAGATGGCACCACGAGCACGGTCACGGTGACGGTGCAGGGTACCAACGATGCGCCCACCATCAACGTTCCGACGGGAGCTGATGCCGGTTCGGTTACAGAAGACGGCACCAAGACCGCGACGGGCCAGTTCAGCAAGACGGACATCGACGCGACGGACACGCACAGCTGGACTGTCGACGGCAACTCGAAGGGCGCCTACGGTACCTTCGCCGTCGACCAGACCGGCAAGTGGACGTACACCCTGGACAACGCTGCGACTCAGTCGCTGACGGCGAAGGACCACATCCAGGAAACCTACACGGTCAAGGTCGACGACGGTCACGGCGGAACGGCGACCAAGTCTGTCACGCTGACGATCAATGGTACCGC